>NZ_DATAGM010000295.1:0-8864 GCF_036263695.1 Phenylobacterium sp. | reverse complement strand
GAGCTTTTCGGCGAGGCGCCGGCGGATGTCACGCTCGGCCTCGACGACCAGCGGCATGAAGATCGAGCTGAGCAGATCCTGGATGGCCTTGGAGGCCTTGACCTCGCGCGCGTCGCTGGCGGCGCACAGGTCGACGACGGCCATCAGCAGGCGCTCGCGATCCGCAGGCGCTTTGCTTCTGGCGAGCCGAAGCAGGTCGTCGGCTCTGACCGCGACGCTCAAGACGATCCCCCTTGCCCTGTTCTAGGCGTGGAGGGCTTATTTGGCGCAGGCGGTGTGAAGAAGCAGTTTAAACGGGCCCTTGGCGGGCCCGGTTGAGACGCCGCCGCATCGGAGGGGAGAGACGAGCGCATGGCCGAGCCGCTGATCCTGGCGCTGGACCAGGGCACCACCAGCACCCGGGCGGTGGTGTTCGACCGGCAGGGGGCGGCGCTGGCCGAGGCCTCCCGGCCGCTGAAGCAGCACTATCCGGCCGACGGGTGGGTCGAGCACGACGCCGAGGAGATCTTCGCCAGCAGCCTCGAGGCGATGCGCGAGGCGATTGAACGCTGCGGCCGGCCGGCGGCGGACGTGGCGGCGATCGGCATCACCAACCAGCGCGAGACGGTGGTGGTCTGGGAGAAGGCGACCGGCCGGCCGATTCACAAGGCCATCGTCTGGCAGGACCGGCGGACTGAGGCGGTCTGCGCGAGGCTGCGTGACCAGGGGCTGGAGCCGACCATCACCGAGCGCACCGGCCTGCTGCTCGACCCCTACTTCTCCGGCACCAAGCTGGCCTGGCTGCTGGACAATGTGGAGGGCGCGCGCGGGCGGGCCGAGCGCGGCGAGCTGCTGGCCGGCACCATCGACACCTGGCTGGTCTGGAAACTGACCGGCGGGGCGCGGCACGTGACCGACGCCACCAACGCCTCGCGCACCCTGCTGTTCGACCTGCGAGGTGGAGACTGGTCGGCGGAGATGCTGGAGGTGTTCGGCGTCCCGGCGGCGGTGCTGCCCAGGGTCGTAGACTGCGCCGGCGAGGATTTCGGCGAGACCGCGCCGGAGCTGTTCGGCCGGGCGATCCCGATCCGCGGCGTGGCCGGCGACCAACAGGCGGCGCTGATGGGTCAGGGGTGTGTGCGGCCCGGCGAGATGAAGGCCACCTACGGCACCGGCTGCTTCCTGCTGGTCAACACCGGCGAGACGGCGCCGGTCTCGGGCGCACGGTTGTTGACCACGGTGGCCGCGCGGGTCGGGGGGCGGACGACCTACGCGCTCGAGGGCTCGATCTTCGTGGCCGGTGCGGCGATCCAATGGCTGTGCGAGGGCCTCGGCGTCGACAGTCCCGCCAGCGCCGAGCGGCTGGCGCAGAGCGCGCGCGAAGGCCACGGGGTGATGATGGTGCCGGCCTTCACGGGCCTCGGCGCGCCCTGGTGGGACGCCGGGGCGCGGGGCGCGGTCACCGGGCTGACGCGGGACGCGGGCCTTCCCGAGATCTGCCAGTCGGCGTTCGACGCCTGCGCCTGGCAGACGCTGGACCTGATCGAGGCGATGCGTTCGGACGCGCCGGGGGCGTTCGGTCCGGCCGTCGAGCTGCGCATCGACGGGGGCATGAGCCGCAGCGCCTGGTTCGCCCAGCGGCTGGCGGACCTGACCGGGGTCTCGGTCTGCCGGGCGAGCTACATGGAGACCACGGCCCTGGGAGCGGCGCTATTCGCCGGCCTTGGGGCCGGGATCTACGGCTCGATCGAAGAGGCGGCGAAGGCGCGGCCGACCACCGACCACGCCAAGCCCGCGTGGGGCGGCGGAGAGCGGGCGGCGGGCTACGAGCGCTGGCGGGCCGCGGTTCAGCGGGTGAGGAGCGCGTAGGCGGCCAGAGCCTTGCTGCGGAAACTCGCGTGCCGCTCGCGCATACGGGACGCGGCTTCGGCGGGGGCGTCCGCCGACGTGGCCCAGATCGAAATCTGGCCGCAGGGGCGCAGGCAGGCGCCGAGGTCGAACCACGGCAGGAAGGTGAGATCGACCTGGGGGGCGAGGCGGGCGTAGGCCACGGTGAACGGCTCTACGGCCGACGGCCCGTACGCCCACAGCAGGTCCAGGCGGCTGATGGCCAGGTCGTAGAGGGGATCGCCGATGGCGGCGTCCTCCCAATCGATGACGCCGCTGATCTGTCCGTCCCGCCAGAGCACATTGCCCGGCCAGAAGTCGCCGTGCAGCAGGGTGTCTGGGTTCGAGCTCGGCGGGCGCGGCCATCGCCGCAGCGCGGCCCGGACCTCGCTCTCGCCCAGGCTTTCGTCAGGCGCCTCGGGCGTGCGGGCGAAAAAGGCGAAGGCCCGCTCGTCCAGGCGAGGCAGCAGCGGCAAGAAGGCGGGAAGCGGGGCCGCATGGATCGCGGCGAGCTGGCGGGCGAGGGCGTCCAGCTTGGCCGGCAGGTCGGCCTCTCCGAAGTCGAGCTCGCCTTCCAGATAGTCGAGCACCAGCGCCGGCTGGCCGAAGATCTCCCCCTCGGCGTCCAGCAGGCGGGGGCAGGGCGCGGGAAGGCCCGCGTCGGCGAGCCGTTCCAGCAGCTGCACATCCCGCTCGCGCAGGTCGCGCAGGTAATGGCCGCCCGGCCGGCGGACGACGAACTTGCGGCGCGCGCCGTCCGCAAGCTCGACCTCCAGCGCGCTGGTGGCGGCCGACACCCCGCCCGTCAGCGGCCAGGCGCGGACCAGCTCGCCGCCGAGGCGGCGGGCGAGGGTTTCGAACGGGTCGGCGCGCGGGCTCATGGCGAGCGGCACTGTAGCGATAACTTGACGCTGGCGCGCGGGGAGGGGAGTCTGGCCCCAACGAAATTCTGGGAGACGCGCCATGGCCGACGGATCGCTGGCGATCAATTCGATGAGGGACAAGGTCAGCGCCGAGGAGTGGCAGGCGCGGGTGGACCTGGCGGCGCTCTACCGGCTGGTGGCGCTCTACGGCTGGGACGACCTGATCTACACCCACATTTCGGCCCGCGTGCCGGGGCCTGAGCACCACTTCCTGATCAACCCCTACGGCCTCTTGTTCGAAGAGATCACCGCCTCGTCGCTGGTGAAGATCGACCTGGACGGCAACATCCTCCAGGACACGGACTACTTCGTGAACAAGGCCGGGTTCACCATACACTCGGCCCTGCACGCGGCCCGCGAGGACGCCCACTTCGTCATGCACCTGCACTCCGACGACGGGGTGGCGGTGGCGGCCCAGAAGGAAGGGCTGATGCCGATCAGCCAGCACGCGCTGATCGCCCTGCCGCGGCTGAGCTACCACGACTACGAGGGAATCGCCCTCGACCTGGACGAGCGCGAGCGGCTGGTGGCCGACATCGGCGACAAGACCACCATGCTGCTGCGCAACCACGGCACGCTGGCGATCGGCCGCTCGGCTGGCGAGTGCTGGATCCGGATGTACTATCTGGAGAAGGCCTGCACCCAGCAGATCAAGGCCCTTTCGATCGGCCGCGACCACATCCTGATGGCGCCGGAAGCGGCCCAGCAGGTGGTGATGGGCCAGACCCGCGACCGGCCGATGCGCAACACCGACAGCGTCGGCGGGGGCCTGGCCTGGCCGGCCTGCCTGCGCAAGCTCGACCGGGCGCTGCCGGGCTACGACGCCTGACGCCTCACTCCGGCGGGCCGGGGTAGCGCTCGAACGCGGGCAACTGGTGGGCGGTGGCCATCCAGCCGATCCGCTCGGCGACCTGGATCTGGACCTGCGGCGCGAGCTGGTCCGGATCGTCGAGGGTGGCCGACTGCACGTCGATCAGCCCCGGGAACACCGCCTCGTTGGTGTAGAACAGCCCCGTGCCGCAGCCGGCGCAGAAGTGACGGCGGCCGTGCTCGGACGAGGCGTAGATCTTGGTCTCACCGGTGATCTTCACCTGGTCGGCGGGCGCCATGGCCCAGGCCACCATCGGGGCGCCGGCGTGGCGGCGGCAGTCCGTGCAGTGACACAGGGCGTGGTGGATGACCTCGGTGGGCATCTCGTAGGTCACCGCGCCGCAGTGGCAGCGTCCAGTCGGCATGAGCTTCTCCCTTGAAGGCGCCCATCGCTAGCACGGGGCTGCTGACAGGCGCTGGCAGCAGTCCGATCGGACCTGACATCTACTCTGGTTTTCTCTAAGCCCGGCCGTAGCCGACGCCGAATCCAGAGCCGCGCCAGAACGGCGGCGATCGCGCGGCGTTAGAGCCCGTTCGCAGTCGACACGGAGGTTCCATGGAGCAAGCGGTGAAGCGCCGACGGCGCCCCTCGGCCCTGCGCGCCTTCCTTGGCGGCGAGGCGGCCGGCGGCATCGTCCTGATCATCGCCGCGGCCCTGGGCCTGGCGCTGGCCAACTCGCCGCTCGCCGATAGCTACTTCGGCGCGCTGAAAGCCTACGTGGGGCCGCTCAGCCTGCTCCACTGGATCAACGACGCGCTGATGGCGGTTTTCTTCCTGCTGGTCGGGCTGGAGGTGAAGCGCGAGCTGCTGGACGGGCAACTTTCGCGCTGGTCGCGGCGCGTCCTGCCGGGCCTGGCCGCCGTCGGGGGGATGGTCGCGCCGGCGCTGATCTACATGGCCTTCAACCGCGGCGTCCCCGAGGCGCAGGCGGGCTGGGCGATCCCGACGGCGACCGACATCGCCTTCACGCTCGGCGTGCTGGCCCTGCTCGGCCGGCGTGTGCCGGTGTCGCTGAAGATCTTCGTCACGGCACTCGCCATCATCGACGATCTGGGCGCGGTGCTGATCATCGCGCTGTTCTACTCGGCCAACCTCTCGGTAGCCTGGCTCGGCGCGGCCGGCGGGGTGCTGGCTGTGCTGATCGTTCTGAACCGCCTGGGCGTCCGTACGCTATGGCCGTATCTCGCCCTCGGCGCCGTGCTGTGGTTCTGCGTGCTGCAGTCGGGCGTGCATGCGACCATCGCCGGCGTAGCGCTGGCGCTGACCATCCCGCTGACCCGCTCGCCGGCGCGCCCGGACGACGGCCGCTCGCCGCTGCACCGGCTCGAGCACGCGCTGCATCGCCCGGTGGGTTTCGTGATCGTGCCGATCTTCGGCTTCGCCAACGCCGGCGTGTCGCTGGCCGGCCTGAGCGGCGAGGCGCTGCTCAGCCCGATCACCCTGGGCGTGGCGCTCGGCCTGTTCCTCGGCAAGCAGATTGGGGTGTTCCTGTTCACCTGGCTGGCCGTCCGCCTGCGCCTGGCCGACCGGCCCGAGGACGCCACCTGGGGCCAGGTGTGGGGCGTTTCGATTCTCTGCGGCATCGGCTTCACCATGAGCCTGTTCATCGGCCTGCTGGCCTTCGCCAACCAGCCGCTGTTCGAGGCTGAGGTGAAAATCGGGGTGCTCGCGGGCTCCCTGCTGTCGGCCGCGCTGGGCGCGATCGTGCTGGTCGTGGCCCGGAAGGAGCCGGCCCCGACGCCGTCCCGCCGGCCGGGCAAGGCAAGAGGCGGCGCCTAGTGGAAGATCACTGTCCGTCGTCCGTTGAGCAGCACCCGGTGCTCGGCGTGCCACTTGACGGCGCGGGCCAGCACCAGCGCCTCGAGGTCGCGGCCGACGGCGATGTAGTCGGCGACCGAATGGCTGTGTGAGACGCGCTCCACCGCCTGCTCGATGATCGGGCCCTCGTCGAGGTCCTTGGTGACGTAGTGAGCAGTGGCGCCGATCAGCTTCACGCCGCGGGCGTGCGCGGCGTGGTAGGGGCGGGCGCCCACGAAGCTCGGCAAGAAGGAGTGGTGGATGTTGATGATCCGCCCCGCGTGCCGGGCGCACATCTGCGGCGAGAGGATCTGCATGTAGCGGGCGAGCACGATCAGCTCGACGCCCCGGTCCGCCGCCAGGGCCTCGAGGGCCGCCTCTTGCTCAGGCTTGCTCGCCGACGTGACCGGGAGGTGGTGGAAGGGCAGGCCGGCCTGCTCGACCAGTCCCTGGAAGTCCGGGTGGTTGGAGACCACCGCCTTGACCTCGATCGGCAGGGCTCCGATGCGCGAGCGGAACAGCAGGTCGTTCAGGCAGTGGCCAAAGCGCGAGACCATGATCAGGGTCGGGGTCTTGCGGCGGGCGTCGTAGAAGCGGGCGTCCATGCCGTGCTTGGCCGCGATCGGGGCGAAGGCCGCCTCCAGCTCGGGCAGCTTGCGGCCCGACAGGGACTCGAAGCCGGTGCGCAGGAAGAACCGGCCGTTCTCGTGGTCGCCGTACTGAGCGCTCTCGATGATGTTGCAACCCTGCTCGACCAGGAAGGAGGCCACGTCGGCGACGATGCCGATCCGATCCGGGCAGGACAGGGTGAGCAGCAGCGGTGCGGTCGGGCG
Source organism: Phenylobacterium sp. (assembly GCF_036263695.1). Lineage (GTDB taxonomy): Bacteria > Pseudomonadota > Alphaproteobacteria > Caulobacterales > Caulobacteraceae > Phenylobacterium. The sequence goes on along the minus strand of NZ_DATAGM010000295.1, from coordinate 2,574 downwards.
TTCCGGCGAAACAGGCGGGGTGATGTCGGTTGGCATGGCCGCTCGCCTACCACGGCGAGGCTCAAGGAAAATAGCGCGGGTTCACTGACTGGCGGCGCGCCTGCCTTGAGGGCGCCGGCCCGTCCAGCCCCGGGCCGGGCGGTGCGGGCTTGGACTTTTCGCACGTGGGCGGATACAGGCTTAGCTGTAGCGCGGGGAGGAATCTGTAGAGCGATGAACCAGCTGGTCGACGCTTCGACATTCGCCGACGCCGCGAGCGCCGAGCTCGACCCGATCCATCTGGAGAGCCTGGCGGCGCACCTGCGCGCTCGCGGCCCGCGGATGGGGCTGCATCGCTACCGCGATTTGCAGCAGCTGACCTGGCTGGCGCGCGGCGAGGGCGCCTGCGAACTGGATGGACGGACTGTTCCGCTGAAGGGGCCTGTGCTGGTGGCTGCGCCGCCCGGCGTGGTCCCGCATTTCGAGCTGTCGTCGGGCGCGGAGGGGCTGGTGGTGCTGGCGGTCGGGGCGGCGCTTGGCGAATTGGTCCCAGCGGAGGATTTGGCCGCACTGGCCAGGCCGCTGGTGATCTCTCCGCCGGAGGGCGCGGCCGGCCAGATGGCCGCCGCCTTCGGGTTCCTGCAGGGCGAGTTCGCCAGGGGCGAAGCCGGCCGCCGCTCTGGATTGCGGGCCGGCTACCTGAGGATCGTCTCGCTGATCGCCCGCGCGGCGGAGGACGTGAGCGAGGGCAGGCTCTCGGCTGACGCCGAGCTGGTGGCCCGTTTCCGCGCCCTCGTCGAGCAACGCTACCGTGAGCATGAGCCCTTGGAAGCCTATGGCCAGGCGCTGGGCGTGAGCCTGGCCCGGCTGTCGCGCGCCTGCCGACGGGCGACGGGGAAGGCGCCCCTGGCGCTGGTTCACGAGCGTGTGATGCTCGAGGCGCGGCGGGGACTCACCTTTGGCGCTATGAGCGTCTCTGAACTGGCCGGCAGCCTGGGGTTCGCGGACGCCGCTTACTTCTCGCGCTTCTTCCAGAAGCGAATGGGGGTGGCGCCGTCCGCCTTCCGCGACGGCCGCCGGCGGGGCTGAGGCTCGCGACGCGGCGCGTTTCTGGCGCGCAATGCCGCGCCATTAATCAGTTACTAGACGGGTGTAGGGTCTAGACCTATGTCCCGATAAGATTTTTTCGGGGTAGGCCTCATCATGTTCGAGGCCCGGAGTCGCAGTTGCTGAGACGCCATTTTTTCCTTGTCGGCGCCGTCGCCGTGCTCGCCGTGATGATCCTCGCGGCGGGGTTCAAGCTCGCCACCGGGAAGGGCGACGAGGCCGGCCCCGGCGGACCGGGCGGTCCGGCCATGGCGCAGGGGAAGGGGCCGGGCGGCGGCGGGCGGCCGGGCGGACCGGGCGGCGGGGCGGTGGTGGCCGTCGTGCAGGTTCAGCCGCGCAACTTCGTGGACGCGCTTGAGGTGATCGGCGTGGCCAAGGGTCGCCAGTCCGTGACCCTGACCGCCGCCGCCACCCAGCTGGTGGAGCGGGTGCATTTCTCCGACGGGCAGCATGTGCCCAGGGGCGCCGTGCTGGTGGAGCTCAAGTCCGCCGAGCAGGACGCCGGCGTCGCCCAGGCCCAGGCCCGCCTCGTGGAGGCCCGCCGCGCGTACGAGCGCTGGCGCCAGCTCAGCGAGAAGGGCTTCGCCGCCAAGGCCTCGGTGGACCAGTACGAGGCCGCCTACCGGACCGCCCAGGCGGACGTGGCCGCGGCCCGGGCCCGCGAGCAGGACCGGGTGATCCGCGCGCCATTCTCGGGAGTCGTCGGGCTGACCGACATCGCGCCCGGCGCCCTGGTCAATCCGGGCGCGCCCATCGTCACACTCGACGATCTGTCGGCGATCCGCGTCGATTTCGAGGTTCCCGAGCGCTACCTGGCCAACCTGCGGGAAGGCCAGCCCGTCTCCGCCGTCGCCGACGCCTTTCCCGGCGAGACCATCAACGGCGTGATCAAGCAGCTCGACACCCGCGTGGACGAGCGCACCCGCGCCATCACCGCCCGGGCCGAGTTCGCCAACCCGGGCGGGCGGCTGAAGCCCGGCATGATGCTGCGGGTCGGCATCACTCGCGGCAGCCGCACGGGGCTGGCCGTGCCGGAAGCGGCCGTCTCGGTGCAAGGCGAGTCCGCCTTCGTGTACGTGCTGCGCCAGGACGGCCAGCGAACCGTGGCCGAGCAGCGGCCGATCCTCAGCGGGGTGCGCCAGCTCGGCTTCGTCGAGGTGCGTGACGGGCTGCAGCCGGGCGAGCGGATCGTCGCCGACGGCCTCAACAAGATCCAGCCCGGCCAGCCGGTGCGGGTGGCGCGCGCGCCCGGCGCCGCGCCAGCCGGCAAGGCCGCGCCGCAGGGCGCCACAGCCGACAAAGGCCCGCCGGCATGATGCTCTCGGACCTCTCGGTCCGGCGACCGGTGTTCGCGGCCGTCGCCGCGATCATCCTGTGCGTCATCGGGCTCGCCTGCTTCATGAGCCTGACGGTCCGCGAGCTGCCGAGCGTCGATCCGCCGGTGGTGTCGATCTCCACCAACTACCGCGGCGCCTCGGCCGAGGTGGT
>NZ_DATAGM010000294.1:0-9149 GCF_036263695.1 Phenylobacterium sp. | reverse complement strand
CACCAGCTCCATCAGCGAGCGGTCGTGGGTGATCAGGATCACCGCCCCCTCGTAGTCGTTGAGGGCGTCGAGCAGGGCCCGGCGGCTGTCGATGTCCAGGTGGTTGGTGGGCTCGTCGAGGATCAGCAGGTGCGGACGGTCCATGGCCACCAGGTTGAGCAGCAGCCTTGCCCGCTCGCCGCCCGACAGGTCGGCCACCTTGGTCTGCATCTTGCCCTGGCCGATGCCGAAGCTGGCCAGGTGGGAGCGGCGCTGCGCCTCGGTCAGCAGCGGCCGGGCGCGCTGGATGATGTCGAGCGGCGTGTCCATGGGGTCCAGCGCCTCGATCTGGTGCTGGTGGAACCAGCCGACCTGCAGCCGCTTGTCCCGCTTCATCTCGCCCGCCTGCAGCGGCAGGGCCCCGGCGATCAGCTTGGCGAAAGTGGACTTGCCGGCGCCGTTGACGCCCAGGAGGCCGATGCGGTCGTCGATGTCGAGGCGCAGGTTCAGCTTCCGCAGGATCGGCGCGCCGCCGTAGCCGACGGCGCCATCCTCCAGCCGGATCAGCGGCGGGGCTAGGGGGCGTTCGGGCGAGGGCAGGCGGAACGGCGCCACGTGCCCCTCGATGGTCTGCGTGACCGGCGGCAGCTTGGCGATCATCTTCAGGCGCGACTGAGCCTGGCGGGCCTTCGAAGCCTTGTAGCGGAAGCGGTCGACGAACGACTGCATGTGGGCCCGCTGCGCCTCGACCTTCACACGCATGGCTTCGGCGAGCCTAAGCTTCTCGGCCCGCTGCTGCTCGAAGCTGTCGTAGCCGCCGACGTAGAGGTCGAGCTTGCCCTCGTGCAGGTGGAGGATGTGGTCCACCGAGTTGTTCAGCAGTTCGCGGTCGTGGCTGATGACGATGGTGGTATGCGGGTACTTCTTCAGCCGCGACTCGAGCCAGAGGGCGCCTTCCAGGTCGAGGTAGTTGGTCGGCTCGTCGAGCAGCAAGAGGTCCGGCTCGGCGAACAGCGAGGCGGCCAGCGCCACCCGCATCCGCCATCCGCCGGAGAACTCGGCCATCGGCCGGGACAGGTCGGCGTTGGAGAACCCGAGGCCCGAGAGGATCTCGGCGGCGCGCGAGGGCGCCCGGTCGGCCTCGATCTCGCCGAGGCGGGCGTAGATGTCGCCCATCCGCTCCGGCGGGGCGGTGTCGAGCTCGGTGAGCAGGCTGTCCCGCTCGACGTCGGCCGCGAGCACGGTGTCGAGCAACGAAACCGGCGTCGCCGGATGCTCCTGGTCCACCCAGCCCATGCGCGCGGCCTTCGGCATGCCGATCTCGCCTGAGCCGGGCGTGAACTCGCCCTTAATCAGGCGGAACAGCGTGGACTTGCCGACGCCGTTGCGGCCCACGAGGCCGACCTTGGCGTCCTTGGGCAGGGTGACGGTGGCGCTGTCGAAGAAGCGGCGGCCCCAGGCGTCGAAGGTGAGGTCGTAGATCTGAAGCATGTGAGGCGAGGACTGTCAGGCGGCCGGAAGGGCGCAGGCGAGGGTGGATCGCTGCGGGCGGGAGTCAGGCATTTGTCGCGCCGCCGGGGCCTGACGAGGCGCGCTGATAGCATTTCCCGCGCAGGGTTGAAACTAGAGCGGCGCCGGCTATTGTTCATCCAGTTGGTTTAACATTGAGCGAGGCGAGGAGGATGAGCCGAGATCCCGTGGTGCGCGTCACGCGCCGGTTCCGCGCCGCCCCGGAGCGGGTGTTCAACGCCTTCCTTGATCCTGACATCGCGGGCCGCTTCATGTTCCGCACCGAGGGCGGCGAGCTGGTTCGCTGCGAGGTGGACGGCCGGGTCGGCGGGCGCTTCACCATCGTCGAGCGCCGCGGCGAGCAGGACGCCGAGCACCTGGGCGAGTTCGTCCGCATCGATCCACCGCGCAAGCTGGTCTTCATGTTCGGCACGGCGGGATGGGATGGCGAGTTCAGCCAAGTCGACATCGATATCTCGCCGGCGCCGGACGGCTGCGAGCTGACACTTACCCATCGGATGTCCCCGCAGTGGGCGGACTGGGTCGGCCGGGTCGAGGAGGGTTGGGGGCACATCCTCGGCAACCTCGAGAAGGCGCTCGGCTAGGCTTGGCGCAGGGGAGCCGCTCCTCTATAGGAGCCGCCTCTTTGCGGGAGCGCCCGCGCCAGCCAGCACACGTGAGCCATGACCGAACGCACCTTCTCGATCATCAAGCCGGACGCCACCGCCCGCAACATCACCGGCAAGATCAATGCGGTGATCGAGGACGCCGGCCTGCGCATCGTCGCCCAGCGGCGCATCCGCATGTCCCGGGCCCAGGCCGAGAAATTCTACGAGGTGCACAAGGAGCGCCCGTTCTACGGCGAGCTGGTCGAGTACATGACCTCGGGCCCGGTCGTCGTGCAGGTGCTGGAAGGCGACAACGCCGTGGCCAAGTACCGCGAAGTGATGGGCGCCACCAACCCGGCCCAGGCGGCCGAAGGCACCATCCGCAAGCTGTTCGCCGAAAGCATCCAGAACAACTCGGTGCACGGCTCCGACAGCCAGGACAACGCCAAGATCGAGATCGCCCAGTTCTTCAAGGACGAAGACATCACGGGCTGATGCGCTAAGCTCCTCCGGCCGGCGCTGCGCCGGCCGGGGCGAGCCATGGGCTTCTACGACCGCCACATCCTGCCCAGGCTGATCGGCGCCGCCTGCGCCCAGCAGGACATCGACGCCCAGCGGCGCAAGGTCGTGCCGCAGGCCGAAGGCGTCGTCCTCGAGCTCGGCTTCGGAACCGGGCTCAACCTTCCCCACTACGATCCCGCCAAGGTTTCGCGGCTCTACGCCCTGGAGCCCTCCGAAGGCATGCTGACCCGCGCCCGCCAAGCGGCGCAGGCCTCGCCCGTGCCTATCGACATTCTGCCCGAGCCGGCCGAGCGGCTGTCGCTCCCCGACAGCGCCGTCGACACCGTCGTGACGACCTACTGTATGTGCTCCATACCGGACGTGCGCGCCGCGCTCGCCGGCGTCCGGCGGGCCCTGAAACCGAACGGACGGCTGCTGTTCTGCGAACACGGCCTCTCGCCCGACCCGAAGGTCCAGCGCTGGCAGCGGACCATCGAGCCGTTCTGGAAGCCGATCGGCGGCGGCTGCCACGTCACCCGCGACATCCGCCGCCTGATCGCCTCGAGCGGGTTCGCGATCGATCAGGTCGAGACCGGCTACCGGCCGAATGCGCCGAAGTGGGCGGGCTTCGACGCCTGGGGCTCGGCGCGGCCGGCCTAAAGTTGGGAGGGCTGGCCTCCGCAATGGGGAGTCTTCCCAATGTGCGCGCCACGCATGATCATGCCGCCGGCCATGGACCTGCTTGAGAGGATCGACGAGAGCGAGAGTCTCGCCTTGGCCTGGAAGGCGGTCGGGACGGGCGGCGCGATGGTGCTGGTCGCCGGCGAAGCCGGGATCGGCAAGACCTCGCTGCTGGAAGCCTTCGCCGCAGACCTGCCGCGTTCGGCTCGAACAGCATGGGGCCGCTGCGAGTCCCTCGGCGTGCCGCGCCCGCTTGCTCCCGTCCTTGAGATCGCCGCCGGCCTGCTGTCCGGTGGTTCGTCGCTCCTCGCCGGCGCCCAGGCGCCTCAGGACCGGTTCCCGGAACTGCTGCAGGCGTTTCGCCGCGCGGGGCCAGCCTTCATCGTCATCGAGGACGCGCACTGGGCGGACCAGGCGACGCTCGACTTCATCAGGTACGCAGGGCGGCGCATCGAGCAGCTTCGCAGCCTCGTCGCCGTCACCTTCCGCAGCGACGAGCTCGGCGGCTCCCACCCGCTGCGCGAAGTGCTGGGCGCGCTGGCCACCTCCCGCAGCCTGGTCAGGATCGATCTGCGGCCGCTCTCCGTGGAGGCGGTGAGGCGGATGACGAGCGGAGTGATATCCGATCCCGAACTCCTGCACGCCAGGACAGGCGGCAACCCCTTCTTCGTCCGCGAAGCGGCGCGGGAGGCCGAGGCCGCGGTCCCCAGGGCGGTCGGCGACCTGATCGCGGGGCGCCTGGCGGGCCTTCGGCCGACCGCGCGGGACCTGGTGGATGTCCTCGCGATATCAGGACGCGCGGATCCTCAGCTGCTTAACCGGCTCTCCGCGACTGCGGCCGCCGATGTGGAGGCGGCGGTGGCGGCGGGACTGGTCCACTCGCGCGGCGACGACGTCGTCTTCAGGCACGAGCTCACGCGAGACGCGGTCCTGCAGGCGATCGGTCGGCCGCGGGCGGTCGAAGGTCATAGGCGCGTGCTTCGCGCTCTGCAGGACCTCGGCGAGACGGACGCCGCCCGGCTCGCCCATCACGCCCTGGGCGCCGGCGATGCGGAGGCGATCCGCGCCAACGCGCCCGTGGCGGCCCGGCACGCCATGGCCTTCGGAGCGCCTCGGGAGGCCTGGGCCTTGCTGGACAAGGCGCTGCCCCACTTCGACGGGGAGCGCCTGCACGAACGGGCCCAACTGTTGATGGAGTTCGCCAGAGCGTCCGTCGCCACCGGCAGGCTCGAACAGGCCATAGAAGTGCTGAGCGAGGCGCTGGCGGCATGGCGGAGCTTGGGGGATGTCCGACAGCAGGGCGTTTGTCTGAGGTCGGTGGCGATCCCGCTCGTGCGCGCCGGGCGCAACGCGGCGGCGGACCAGAGCGCCCGGGCGGCGATCGAGGTTCTCGAGCCGCTCGGCGACAGCGCCGAACTGGCCGCAGCGCTTCGGGTGCAGGCCCATGTGCGGATGCTCGACCGGGACAAGGCGCTGGCGCTGCACTATGGGCGTCGCGCCATCCGGATGTCGCGCAGCCTCGGGGTGGCGGCGACCCTCGCCGAGGCGCACATGACCGTCGGTACGACGCTGCTCGTGGCGGACGATCTCGAGGGGCGGAGCCATGTGGAACGGGCGCAGCAGATGGCGCGGGCGTCAAACAGCTACGAGTTGCTGGCGCTCACCTACTCCAACGCCGGGTCCGCCAGCGCCGAGCAGTTCCGGTTCGATCAGGCGCAGAGCTACTTGGCGGAAGGCCTGGCGATCGCGACCTCCCGGGACCTGGACGGTGAGGCCCACTACATGCGCGCCTGGCTTTCTTTGATCGACGTCTATCGAGGCTCGCTGACCGCGGCCGTGGAGAGTTCGCGCCGCCTGCTGGCCACCGGCGGGTTGTCGGCGATCACCCGTATCATGGCTCTTGTGGCGCTCGGCCGCGGGCTGGTCCGGCTCGGCGAGTCCGGCGCCGGGTCAGCGCTCGACGAAGCGCTGGGGCTGGCGGCGGAGACGGGAACGCTGCAACGGCTGGCGCCGGTCAGGCTGGCGCGCGCCGAGGCCGCCTGGCTCGACGGCGATCTCGCCCGGGCGCGAGCCGAGGCGGACGCCGTATGGAGCCTGGCGATCGGGCACCGGCATCAGTGGCATGGCGGGGAGGCCGCCTACTGGCGCGCCCTGGGCGGTGCGGGCGAGGAGCCTCCGAAGTGGATCGCGCAGCCCTATGCGCTGGAACTGCTCGGGCGGTCAGGCGCCGCGGCGCAGGCCTGGGCGGCCTTGGGCTGCCCCTACGAGCAGGCCCGGGCGCTGGCGCGCGGCGATCTGGACGCCCGACGGACGGCCGTGCAGATCTTCGACTCGATCGGCGCGGCTCCGGCCGCCGCGGCGCTGCGGCGCGACCTGAGGCGCGGCGGTGTCAAGCAGGTGCCCAGAGGACCTCGTCCGGCGACCCGCAAGAGCCCCTGGGGCCTGACGCCGCGTGAGCAGCAGATCGCGGACCTGCTGGGCGGCGGCCTGACGAACGAGCTCATCTCGCGCCGGCTGCGGATCTCGCCCAAGACGGTGGAGACGCACGTCTCGGCCATCCTGGCCAAGCTTTCGGTGGCTACACGCACCGAAGCCAGGGCGCTTCTGGCGATCCACGCCGCCCGGGCGGAAAAGTCCGCGTAGCCCCTTGCGGCCAATCTCAGGGGGTGTCCCCGATGTGCGGGCCGCGCGCGCCCCTCATGCTTCCTGCACTCGCAAACCAAGAGAGCAGGAGTTGAATCATGGAACTATTCGCCATCCGCCGCCGCAGCGCCTGGGCCGACGCCGCAGAGCTCGAATCCACGGCGGCCAAGTCCGCGCGCATCGGCGACCAGGAGATGTCGGACCAGGTGCGCTGGATCCGGTCGTACGTCGTGGCCGAAACTGACGGACGTCTCGGGACGATCTGCATCTACCAGGCGAGGGACGCCGCCAGCCTGCGTGAGCACGCCGCGCGGGTCGGAATGCCTGCCGAGGAGATCGAGTCGATCGCCAACACCGTGGTCGTGCGTCCGGATCCCGCACCGGCGGCGGTGAACGCCTAATTTGGAGGGCCGCGCCTGACGAGCGGTCTAGGCCGCGGCCAACTCCCCGCAAACGAACGCCTCTTCGCCGGCGTGCAGCAGGCCGTCGAGGACGTCGGGCAGGTCAGCGGGGGCGACGATCAGGATCATGCCGACGCCGCAGTTGAAGGTGCGGCGCAGCTCGTGCTCGGAGAGGCCGCCCATCTGCTGCAGCCACTCGAACGCCGGCGGCAGGGTCCAGGCGGAATAATCGAACTTGGCGACCAGGTGCTTGGCGATGGCCCGGGGGGGATTCTCGATCAGGCCGCCGCCGGTGATGTGGGCCGCGCCTTTCAGCCGCCCGGTGCGGATGTGGGGCAGGGCGGAGCGGACGTAGATCCTCGTGGGGCGCATCAGGGCCTCGGCGAGGCTAACCTCAGGTTCAAAGGGCGCCGGATCCGTCCAGGCCAAGCCGGAGCGCTCAATGACCTTGCGCACGAGGGAGTAGCCATTGGAGTGCGGTCCCGACGAGCCCAGGGCCACCATCAGGTCGCCCGGCTGCTGGTCGCCGAGCCTGGGCAGCACCGCCCCGCGCTCGACCGCGCCCAGGCAGAAGCCGGCCAGGTCGTAGTCGCCCTCGGCATACATGCCCGGCATCTCGGCGGTCTCGCCGCCGACCAAGGCGCAGCCGGCCTGGCGGCATCCCTCGGCGATGCCGGAGACAACCGACACCCCCTGTTCAACGTTGAGCTTTCCAGTCGCGTAGTAGTCGAGGAACAGAAGAGGTTCAGCGCCTTGCGCCAGAAGGTCGTTGACGCACATGGCCACCAGGTCGACGCCGATGGTCGCGTGCACGCCGGTCTCGATGGCGATCTTCAGCTTGGTGCCGACACCATCGGTGGTGGTGACCAGCAGCGGGTCGGCGTAGCCGGCCGCCTTCAGGTCGAACAGCGCGCCGAAGCCGCCCAGCGACGCATCAGCGCCCGGCCGGCGGGTGGAGGCGGCCAGCGGCTTGATCGCCTCGACGAGGGCGTTCCCGGCGTCGATGTCGACGCCCGCTTCGGCATAGGTGAGCCCGTTGGGCCGGTAGGACATGGCGGGAAGGCCTCAGAGAAAACAGTGGGCGTTGCGCAACAGGCGCTTGCAGACTCGGTCGAGCCCGGGGCTATAGCTAGCCGATGACGCCCATCACGACCACCGCAGACCTCGCGGCGTTTTGCGCGAAGCTGAAGGGTCAGCCGTTCGTCGCCGTGGACACCGAGTTCATGCGCGAGACGACCTATTGGCCGAAGCTGTGCCTGATCCAGGCCGCGGCTCCCAGCGCCGAGGCGGTCATCGACCCGCTGGCCGACGGCCTCGACCTGGCGCCCTTTCTGGAGGTGCTGAAGGACGAGTCCATCGAGAAGGTGTTCCACGCAGCCCGCCAGGACGTGGAGATCTTCAACAACCTAGGGGCCATGCCCCGGCCGCTGTTCGACACCCAGGTGGCCGGCATGGCTGCGGGCTTCGGGGAGCAGATCGCCTACGACGCGCTGGTCCGCCAGATGCTGAAGGTGGAGATCGACAAGTCGAGCCGCTTCACCGACTGGGCCCGTCGGCCGCTGACCGACGCCCAGCTCTCCTACGCCCTGGCCGACGTCACCCACCTGGCCAAGCTCTACCCGATGCTGCGGGCGCGCCTGGAGAAGGAAGGGCGCTTCGCCTGGGTCATCGACGAGATGAAGTCGCTGACCGAGCCGGCGCTGTACGACGTCGAGCCGGAGAACGCCTGGAAGCGGCTGCGGCCCCGCCGCCACACCGCCAAGTACCTGGCGGTGTTCCGCGCCGTCGCCGCCTGGCGCGAGCGCACCGCCCAACTGCGCGACCAGCCCCGCGGGCGGATCCTGAAGGACGACGCGATCGACGAGATCGCCACCCAGTGCCCCGCCGACGCCGACGCGCTTGATCGGCTGCGCTCGGTCCCCAAGGGTTTCTCGGGGTCTAGGTTCGGGCCTGAGCTGCTGGCCGCTATCCGCGAGGCGCTGAAGGACCCGGAGGCCTACGCCCCGGTAATCGAGAAGGCCAAGCCGCAGAGCTCGCCCGCCGCCGGCGCCGTGGTCGAGCTGCTGAAGGTGCTGCTGAAAGCCCGCGCCGAGGACGCCGGCGTCGCCTCCAAGCTGATCGCCACCGTCTCCGACCTGGAGGCCATCGCCAACGACGACGAGGCGGCGACGCCCGCGCTCACCGGCTGGCGCCGCGAGGCCTTCGGCGAGGACGCCTTAAAGCTCAAGCGCGGCGAGCTCGCCCTGGTGCTCGACGGCGCCCGGGTGCGGGTGGTGGAAGTGCGCAGAGCCCCGAAGGCCGCCGCGAACGGCTGAGGCCTGTGAGCATCTAGACCTCTCCCCGAAAGCGAGGAGAGGTCTCGTTTCATACGATCTCCAGCTTCAGCCGTAGGGCCTGGGCCAGGGCGCCGGCGCGTTTGGGAGTTTGCTCGCCTTGCAGGATGGCCTCGGCCCCGGCCGCGGAGCTCAGGATCAGCTTGCCGTCGGCTATACGCAGCTTGGCGGCGGCGAGCAGGGCCGGGTTGCGGCCGGAGAGATCCGCGCCGAGGCGGATGGCGGCGCCCAGGGCGCGGGCGCGGAGGCGGCGCTCTGGCGTGAGGATGCGGGCGATGGCCGTCCGATCCGGCGTGTCGGCCTGGGCCGTATGGCGCGAGAAGACCGCGCAGGCCAGGAACGCCCGCTCGCAGTGGTTCATCCCGGCGATGGGGGCGCGCAGCACCTGGTCGAAGGCCAGGTCCGCCCGGTGATCCGGGTGAAGCCGGGCGCCGAGGTCGGCGAGCCGGCACGCGGCGGCGAGCAGGATCGGGTCGCGATGGCCGAACATCGGC
>NZ_DATAGM010000293.1:0-2219 GCF_036263695.1 Phenylobacterium sp. | reverse complement strand
CCTGGGCTTCCACCTGCCGCAGAACTTCAACTCGCCCTACGCCTCGGTGGGCTTCTCGGACTTCTGGCGGCGCTGGCACATCTCGCTGTCCACCTGGCTGCGGGACTACCTCTACGTTTCGCTGGGCGGCAACCGGAAGGGCCGGGTCCGCACCTACGCCAACCTGCTGATCACCATGCTGCTGGGCGGGCTGTGGCACGGCGCCAACTGGACCTTCGTGGTCTGGGGCGGGCTGCACGGCCTCTACCTCGTCGTCGAACGGTGGCTGCGCGAGGCGTTCGGCGCGCGGCCGGCCTTCAACTCCTTCGCCTTCAAGCTCGCCGCCGGCGCGATCACCTTCGGCCTCGTCAACGTCGCCTGGGTCTTCTTCCGCTCGCAGGACTTCGGCCAGGCGGCGCGCCTCCTGGGTTCGATGTCGGTCGGCGCCGCCGGCGCCAAGCCCCTGCTCTACCTGAACGACATCCTGGCCGTAGCGCTGATCGTCGCCGGGATGCTGTTCGCCCATTCGCGCATGCGCGCCACCTCCCTCGAGGCGGTCGTGGCCCGCACCCCCGCCGCCGTTATCGCGGGGCTTTGGACCTTCATGGCCTTCGCCGTCATCATCAGCCAGGGCTCGGAAAATGCCTTCATCTACTTCCAGTTCTGAGGCGGCCGCAGGCGTCCCGCTCGCCAAGCGCCGCGCCGCGCGGGAGCCCGCCGCCGAGCCCGAGATCGCCGCCGCGCCCGACGACGGCCTGATCGCCGCCGACGCCCTCGAGGAGGCCCACCGGATCATCCCCGAGCGGCCCTGGGGCCGCATCGCCCTCAGCGTCCTGGTAATGACGGTCGCGCTGGTGGCGATCTGGGAAGGCTACTGGCGCTACCGGATGTACGAGCCCGGCGACATGAAGAACTCGTCCAGCGCCTGGGCCCAGGAGCGCCGCCGGGCGGTGGGTGACGCGACGGTGCTGATCGGCTCATCGCGCAACTTCTTCGACATCGACCTGGGAGTGTGGGAGCAGACCGCGGGCGTGCGCCCGATCCAGCTCTCTTTGGAGGGCACCAGCCCCAGGTTCGCGCTCACCGACCTGGCCAACGACCCGAACTTCCGCGGCGTGGTGATCGCCGACATGGCGACGCCGCAGTTCTTCGCCACGGCCGGCGGACGGCGCGCCGACGTGCTCGCCTTCACCCGCGACCAGACGCCCTCCCAGCGCTTCGGCCACCGGCTGACCAACGCCTTCGATCAGGTGTTCGCCTTCCTCGACGACCAGACGCGCCCGCGGGAGATCTGGTTCAACCAGTACCTGCCGACCCGGCCCGGCCAGCCCCCGCGTCGCGATCCCTTCAAGCTGCAGATCATGGAGGCTGACCGGAACGCCGAGCTGTGGCGCCGAGTGGCTGACGACGAGAGTTACCGCCAGCAGGCGATCGATATCTGGCCGATGACCGCCGGTCGAAGGGCGCCCCCGCTGACCGAAGCCCAGGTGCAGGCGGTCATCGCCGAAGTCCGCAGGGACGTGGAGAAGATCCGCGGCAGGGGCGGCGATGTAATCTTCGCGCTGCATCCGGTCGAGGGGATATTCCTGAAGGCCGAGTCCACCGCCTTCCATCGCAGCCGCTACTTCGACCGGCTGGTCCGCGAGACCGGTACGATCGGCATCCACTACCAGGACCACGCCGGGCTGCAGGGCTACCGCCTGCCCGAGACCTCGCACCTGCATCCGCGCGACGCGGAGGCCTACACCGCCGAGTTCGCCCGCATCCTCTACGCCGAACGGGCGCGCAGGCAGGCGGCGGTCACAGCCCGCTGACCAGCAGCGAGACGGTGTCTGCGCCGGCCTGCCGATCTTTGGAGATCTCCTGGTACTCGGGGTCGAAAACGAACGCGCGTGCGGCCGCCTCGTCCGGAAAGGCCAGCAGGACCACCTTGTCCCCGTCCCACGCGCCTTCCAGGACCTGCGGACTCTCGTCCGCCGCCAGCACCTTGCCTTCGAACTTGCGGAACACCTCGCTGAAGCGGGCCCGGTAGCGTTCGTAGGCCGGCCGGTCAGTGAATTTCAGCTGGGCCAGGACGTAGACGGTCATCGGCGCGCGCCCTCTTCTTCCTCGGCTTGACCACGAAGGACCATAGGCCGAAGCCGCCCATGCCGGCCAGCGCCAGACCGCTCAGGCAGGTCACCACGTCGTAGGCCCGGCCGCCGACAAAGGCGGCGTGGATCGGGTAGATGGCGTTGGAG
>NZ_DATAGM010000292.1:0-8374 GCF_036263695.1 Phenylobacterium sp. | reverse complement strand
TGCCAACCCGACTTTTTCGCGTATGTTCCGCGCCCTCGCTGAGGGGCCACGGCCCCGCCGCGACGGGTGTATAGCTCAGTTGGTAGAGCAGCTGACTCTTAATCAGCGGGTCCAAGGTTCGAATCCTTGTACACCCACCATTCTTCCGGCCGCTAACGCGGCCTGACCTCTCGCCGCGTCAGATCTCACAAAGGGTCCGCGCCTTGGGCGGGACAGCGCTGGGTGCGCTGGCTCTCTGCAGTCGCCGTCGCCTTTACCGACGCGCCCCCTCGGGTTCGACAGCTCGTCGATCTGCGGCGGCCTCGGCGAGGTCGAGCCGGCGGCGGAGGGGATCCTCGCCGGCGGCGATGCGCCCGTCGGCGCCGAAGATGAGCAGCGGTTCCCCGCGTCGTCCTGCGGCCGGCCACAGCGACAGACCGCCGCCGTTCGGATCCCCGCGCTGCGCGAAGTTCACCCAATAGCCGGCCATGGCGTCCGCGACGCTCTCGTCCTCGCCTGTCACCCGATCCTGGTGCATGGCCGCCAGTCGGTCGAAGGCGAAAGCCACGTCGGAGGCATGCTCGGCGCCGAACCGCGAAGTCTCGCCGCGCGCCGTCGGTACGTAGGCGAACCGGTAGACGTACGTCGGAGCGCCTCGCCCGCTCATCGCCTGAGCGACGAAGCGCGCCGGCTCGATCATGTTTCGGTCGGCGCCGACCGCCTGGTTGACGGCCTTCAGATCCGCCTGGCCGGTGGGGTCGTAGGCCGCCCTTGCGGCCTCGGCGTCGGGCCCGAACGCGGCGAAGGCGGCGTCCTTCGTCGGCGCCGCGTCGAGGCTGAGATCGCCGTCCGTCGCCCCGACGATCAGCGGGACGCGGTGTTGCCGGCGCGCGGCGAACACCGCCTCCGCGGGCTCGGTCAGCACGCGGCCGTCGATCACCGGGCCGGCGAAGAAGGCGCGGGCGGGCGCGAAAGCCAAGGTCGCCATGCTGAGGTCGCCGGTGATCTCCCGGGCGCTCTTTGCGCGCAGAGCCTCGAGAGCGGCCTCGCCGGTTCCCTCGACGCCGATCGCCTCGGCGAACTGAACGCCCAGGGTCTCGGCGGACGGCGCACCGGGGAGATCGTGCGCCGCCCGCCGCCGGCCGGTCAGGAAGCTGCGACCGCCTCCCGACTGCACGATGGCTTTGTCGAAGAGCCCCCTGCCCTCGGGCGAGGTCAGGAGCGCGTTGATCGACATCCCGCCCGCCGACTCGCCGACCACGGTGACGTTCGCGGGATCCCCGCCGAAGTCGTCGATGTTGCGCCGGACCCAGCGGAGAGCGGCGATCTGGTCCATGAGGCCGTAGTTGACCTTCGGCTCTTGCGGATTTTCGCGGCTCAGGGCCGGGTGGCCGAAGAAGCCGAGCCGGCCGAGCCGATAGTTGAAGCTCACGAAGACGACGCCGCGCCTGGCCATCTGGTCGCCGAAGGTCTCCGGCGAGGACGAGCCGCCGTTGGTGAAGGCGCCCCCATGGATCCAGACCATCACCGGCAGCTTGCCTCCGGCCTGTGCAGGCCGCCAGACGTTCGCGTACAGGCAGTCCTCGGACCGGGGATGGGACGGCGGCGGCCCGGGCATGGCGCCTTGAACACAGTCCGGGCCCATGACGGACGCGTCTCTCGCCCCCGGCCAGGGCGTCACCGGCTGCGGCGGCCGCCACCTCAGCGCGCCGACGGGCGCGTTCGCGTAGGGGACCGCCTTGTAGGCCACGACGCCGTCCCCGGCTTGTCCGCGGAGGACGCCGCCTTCGGAGCGGACCTCGGGGGCCGCCGAGGCGAGCGCGGCGGCGAACAGCAGGGCCAGCGCGCTCATTGAGCGGCAGCCCCGGCCCGCATCTCGACCTGCCCTGCAAGGTCCTTCGCGCCTGCCGCACGACCGACGTAGACGCTGTAGGTCCCGGCCGACCGTCGCCAGCCGCCGCCATCCTTATCGTAGGAGGCCAGCAGCCGCGGATCGGCCTTCACGACCACCTCGCGGCGCTCGCCGGGTTTTAGTCGGACTCGGGCCCATCCCACGAGACGATGGGTGCGCCCTGGCGGGGCGACGTAGAGCTGCGCCACCTCGACGCCCTCGCGCGGCCCGCTGTTGGCGAGGGTGAACCGCGCCTCGAGCGCGTCGCCGCCCGCGAGCCGCAGGCGATCGTACGCGAATTCGGTGTAGGTCAGGCCATGGCCGAAGGCGAACAGCGGCTTGGCGCCGGTCCGCTCGAACCAGCGGTAGCCCACGTCGCTGCCCTCGTTGAACACCACTTCGAACGGCTCGACCTTGGCGCCCAGGCCCAACGGCGTGCGCTGCGCGGGATCGAAGCCCGGGATCTTCGGACGCGGGAGCTGATCGACGCTCACTGGGAAGGTCATCGGCAACCGCCCCTCGGGCGCGGCTTCCCCGGTCAGGATCTTGGCGATGGCCTCGCCTCCCCGCTGGCCGGGGTACCAGGCCTGCAGCACGGCCTGGACCTCTCCGAGCCAGGGCATGTCCACGGGGTTCCCGGTCTCGAGCACCACAGCCGTCTTCGGATTGGCCGCGGCCACTGCGGCGATCAGCCCGTCCTGACCGTGCGGGAGCGACAGGTCAGGGGCGTCCATGCCCTCTTCTTCCGGCCGCGTAGCGAATATGATCGCCACGTCCGCCGTGCGGGCGAGCTCAGCCGCGCGGGCCGAATCCGACCCGTCATCGAAGCTGATCTCTGCCTCCGGCCGCAGGCTGCGCAGGGCGGCCAACGGCGAGGACAACCCGTAGACCGGCGCCAGCATGGCCGCGATGCCGTCGCGGCCGCGGGTGTCCTTGAAGTGGCCCCCGTAGGGCATCACCTGCGACGAGCCGCCGCCGGACAGGACGCCCCGGTCGGCGAACCCGCCGATGACCGCGATGCGCTGCGCCGAGCCGACCAGCGGGAGCAGGCCCTCGTTCTTCAGAAGCACCATGCCCGACAGCGCAACCTGCTCCGCGATGGCGGCGTGCGCGTCCTTGTCGATGCTGCCTCCCGGCTGCGCGGGATGGTCGACGGCGCCGATAGCGATCATGCTGCGCACGATGCGGCGGGCGGCCTCTTCGACGCGCGCGGCCGGAACCTCGCCGCCCAGCACCGCGGCTTTCAGGCCGTCGAACCAGGGGTCGTCCTGCGGCGATTCCTGATCGAGGCCGGCCTCCAGCGAGGGCGCAAGGCTGTGCACGGCGCCCCAGTCGGACATCACCCAGCCCGGATACCGCCACTCGCCCTTCAGCACGGTCGATAGCAGGAACGGGTCCTCGCAGGCGTAGGGCCCGTTCACGCGGTTGTAGGCGCACATGACCGCGCCGGGGCGCCCCCCCTCGATGGCGATCTGGAACGCCAGCAGGTCCGACTCGCGCAGCGCCGCCTCATCGATGACCGCGTTGTGGACGAAGCGGCCGGTCTCCTGGCTGTTCAGCGCATAGTGTTTGGTGGTCGACACCACGTGCCGGCCTTGGATGCCGGCGATCTGCTCGCCGATGATCACGCCGGACAACAGTGGATCTTCGCTGGCGTATTCGAAGTTGCGGCCGTTGCGCGGCTCGCGGACCAGGTTCACCCCGCCGGCAAGCTGGACATTGAAGCCCTTGGCGTGGGCCTCAGCGCCCAGCATGTCGCCGGCCCTGCGGGCCAGCTCAGGATCGAAGGTCGCCGCCAGCGCCAGGCTCGCCGGCAGCGAGGTCGCCTCGTCGCCGCGGCGCAGGAAGCCGCCTAGGTTGCCGACGCCCAGGCTGGCGTCCGACATCTGAAGCGCAGGCATCCCGACCCTCGGAATCGCCGCCACATAGCCGGCCGATCCCAGGGCGCCTTCCGGCGTCCGCCGCCGCATCGCCTCGGGGATGGAGGGCGGCAACGGCACGCCGAGCGACAGCAGGCCGAAGCCCGGCTCTGTGCGCAGCAGCGAGATGCGCTCGTCGAGCGTCATGGCCTCGACCATTTGTCGGGCGCGCTCGTCGGCGGAGAGGCGCGCGTCGCTCCAAGGATGCTGCATCGGGGTCTGGCCGGCGGCTGATGTGGACATGGCGAGGACGGCGGCCGCGAGGACGCCTACGATCTGTGACTTCACGAAGGGCTTCCTACTGCTTCAGCTTGCCGATGACCCGGAACGCCGGTTCGGGCGGGGTCGCCTTGGCCGGCTGTTCGCTGTCCAAGGCCAGCTTCAGGAGATTTCTCAGAAGTCGCACCGACTTGCGGATTTCGCCGGGCTTCTCCACCAGCAGCTGGGCGACCGACAGGCCCCGGATCGCCCAGACGACGAGCCGGACCCCGGGGGCGGCCGCGTCCATGCCGGCCTCGCTCGCGACCGACGTCGCGATGCTGATGGAGTCGCGCTCGATCTCCATCTGCATGGGCCGCAGCCGGGTCGCCAGCTCGGGATCGCTGCGCGAGCCCTGCAGGATCTCGAGCACGGCGACGCCCCTGGGGCGGCTGAGCACGTCCCAGGCGATCTCCGGGAACGCCAGCACCCGCTCCCGCGGGTCGGAGATCTTGCCGAGTTGCTCGCGGTAGAGCGCGATCTCCTCATCGTAGACGGTGCGCACCACATGCAGCATCAGGTCCACCCTGGTGGGGAACTGGTGCTGCAGGGCCCCGCGGCTGATGCCGGCTTCCGCCGCCACGGTCAGGATGTTGGTGGCCGCATACCCCCGCTCGTAGAGCAGTCGGATCGCCGTCTCGAGCGCCCGGGCCCGGGTTTCGGCGCTGCGGCTCTCCTGGGTCCGTCGCTTCGGCTTGCCGTTATTCATCGGGGGAGCCCGGCGCGGGCGATGCGGCCCAGGTGCCTTGCGCTGGGCTTCGGCGTGCGCGCGAAGGTGGTCCGGTCGACGGCCACCAGCCCGAACTTCGGCCCGAAGCCGGAGACCCACTCCCAATTGTCCAGCAAGGACCAGTGGATGTAGCCGCGCAGGTCGATCCCGTCACGGACGCATCGGGCCACGCCGGCCACCGCCTCGTCGATGAAGGCGACCCGACGGGCGTCATCTTCGGTGGCGACGCCGTTCTCCGTCACATAGATCGGCCGCGTGGTGCGCTTGGCGACCATCCGGATGACAGCCTCCAGCGCTCCCGGAGCGAAGGGATAGCCCATCTGGGTCAGTTCGACGCCATCCGGGGGCGGCAGATCGGTCTCCGGAGCCACGACGCTGTAGGTGTAGTTCTGGACCCCGACGAAATCGCCGGGCGCGTTCAGCCAGGGCGTGAGCACCTGCGACAGCTTCTCTTCGATGCCGTCGCCTCCGGAGGCCGGCCGCTCCTCGTTCAGCGCCAGTGTGATGCCAACCGGGAAGGCGTCCCCGGCGATGGACCTGATCGCCTCGTAGGCGCGCGCGTGGGCCTCGACCATGATCGGCTGTTGGATGCGGAAGTCACCCAGCATGGGCGGCGCCCACTGCTGCGCCCCCACCGAGGCGGCCGCAGCCTGCCGCGCCTTGTCGATATAGGGGCGCATGGGACGGATCGAGGGGGACCAGCTGATCAGCGCGCCGAGGTTCGGCTCGTTGAACGTCGAGGCGATGCCCACGAGCTCGCCGAGCTCCCTTGTGACCACTTCGCAGAACCGCACGAACGGGGCGATGCCGTCGCGGGTCTCGAAGCCGCCGGCCGCTGCGAACCAGCGCGGCGTCGTGAAGTGGTTGTAGGTGAGGAACGGCGTCATCCCGTGCCGGCGGATCGCCTCCAGCACCCGCCGGTAGTAGGCGATCGCGGCCAGGGAGATCATGCCCGGCTCGGGCTCGATCCGCGACCACTCGATCGAGAACCGATGGGTGTTGAAGCCGAGCGAGGCGGCGAGCGCGATGTCTTCGTCGAACCGGTGGTAGGCGTCCATCGCATCGCCCGACGGATCCTTGAAGATGCTGGGCTTCAGGTTCTCCATCACCCACAGGTCGCTGGCGTAATTGCCGCCCTCGATCTGGTAAGAGGCGCCCGCCGTTCCCCAGAGGAACTTGGGGGTCGGCCGCTGAGCGTTGGCGGAAGTCGGACCGGCGATCATCAAACCTCCCAACGCCGCCGAGGCGGCCAGCAACTGTCGACGGTCCGGCCTGTTCACCCTCTCGGGGCCCCCTGCCCGCCGCATCAGAAATCGAGCTTGAGCTGGATGCCGACGGTGCGGAAGGCGTCGGGGCTGACGATCCGATAGTATCCGCCGGGGTTCAACGTGCCCGAGGGGTACGGCGCATAGAACTGCTCGTCGAGCAGGTTGCGGCCGTAGAGGCTGAGCCGCCAGCGCTCGCCCGATATTCCCACCGTGGCGTTGAGCAGCCCGTAGGAGTCCACGACCGAGCGCGGATCGGCGGTGATGGACTGGGCTTCGCTCCGCCAGGACCACATCGCGCTGGCGTCCAGGACAAGGCCGTTCGCCAGCGGCCGCTCGTAGGAACCGCGGAGCATGTAGGACCACTGCGGCGCATTGGCGAGCCGCTCGCCCGAGTAGTTGGCGACCTGCAGCCCGGTGGCGGGATCGACGTAGCAGCCCACGCCGGCGACGGGCGAGACCGGCTGGCCCGCGTAGCAGGCGGCGAAGTAGTCCTTGTACTTGGCGTCGTTGTAGGCTGCGTTCGCGGACAGCGTCAGCTCGGGGGTCAACCGAAGGGTCGACTCGACCTCCACACCCTTCGCCCGCATCAGGCCGGCGTTGCTCATCACGAACGACGGCGGGCTCACAGACGAGTCCAGCGCCTGCGCCTGGAAGTCGGAGAAGTCGGAGAGATAGACCGTGCCGTTCAGGGTCATGCGGCCGTCGAGCAGGGTCGACTTCACCCCGGCCTCGTAGCTCTCGACCGTCTCCGGCTTGATCTCGCGCACCACCCCGCCGGTGCCGTCGATGGCCGGACCCTTGTAGCCGGTGGCGTAGGTCGCGAAGAACATCAGGTCGCGGTGGGGCTGGTATTGCAGCCCGATTCGGCCCGACAGGTCGTCGGCCTCGACCTCGCCGCTGTAGGGCAGCGTCACGCCCGAAGGGATGGACGGGAACGGCAGCGGCGTCACCCTCATCGAGCCGCGGACCTGGTCGTGGGTGTAGCGGAGACCCGCGATGACCTTCAGCGTCTCGGTGAGCGCATAGGTCCCCTGACCGAAGGCGGCGAGGCTGCGGTTGCGCACCTTCTCGTCCCGACGTCCGCCGCCCAGCACCACCGGGCGGCCGAACAGGCCGTAGAAGTTCCCGTACTGGGCCGCCCAGCCGGTGATGTCCGTGCCGTAGTAGTAGGCGCCCACGACGTACTCGAGGCGCTCGCCCGACGGCGAGGTCAGGCGCACCTCCTGGGTGACCTGGCTGCTGTCGACGCCCCCGTCGCTGTTGTTGAAGATGTTGATGGGCGCAGCGTCGATGTCGGCCAGCTGCAGGGTCTCCACCGCGCGATAACCGGTGATGGAGGTCAGAGTGTGCTCGCCCAGCCGGTAGTCGACTTGCAGCGAGGCCGCGTCCAGCTTGGTCTTCGCGCTCCAGTCCGCGTCCTGGAAGCTGACCAGCACGCCCGGGCCCGGCCGGATCGCGAAACGGTTGAACTGGGCGTTGAACAGCGGGTTGGTCCCCAGCGCCTCCAGGGTGTGGGCGTCGCGCGAGAAGCCCTCCTGGTGCTCGACGCTCGCCTGCACGACCAGCGCGTTCGAGGGCTCCCAGCGCAGCTTGGCGCGCACGCCCCAGCTCTCCCGGTCGCCCACGTGCCACTTGTTGAGCAGGTTGGGGATCGCCCCCTCCTGCGACTGGTAGAAGGCCGACAGCCGGACGGCCGCCGCATCGCCGATCGGCAGGTTCGCCGAGCTGCGCGCGATGACCTCGTTGCGCTCGCCGTAGGCGAGCGTCAGGTCGCCCGAGGTCTCGCCCAGCTGGGCGCCGCGGGTGACGATCTGGATCACGCCGGCCGAGGTGTTCTTGCCGAACAGCGTGCCCTGCGGCCCGCGCAGCACCTCGATCCGCTCGATGTCGCTGAAACCCGTCGCGCCTGGATCTCGCGACAGGCCCACCACCACTCCGTCGACAACCAAGCCGACGGTCTGCTCGACCCCGCCCAGGTAGGACTGGGTCCCGACGCCGCGGATCTGATAGCCGCCGCCGTTCGCCGTCGGATTGGTCGACGAAAAGCTGACGTTTGGCGCGAGGTACTGGATGTCGGTGACCTCCCGCACACCCGACTGCGCGAGCTCCTCGCCGGAGACGGCGGTGACCGCCACGGGCACGTCCTGCAGGCGCTGCTCCCGGCGGGTGGCGGTGACGATCACTTCGTCCACCTGCGTTTCCGCCTGGGCGGATGCGATCTGCGGCAGCGCCGCCGCCACGCCGGCGCCCAGCGCCGTCGCCATCAACATCGCACGCGCCGACTTCTTCTGGACGCCCATCTGCTCTCCCCTCGCGGCGAGCTGCCGCT
>NZ_DATAGM010000291.1:0-8639 GCF_036263695.1 Phenylobacterium sp. | reverse complement strand
GTGGCCGTTGGAGAGGCGGATGGCCAGGGCGCCGCAGAGGATGCCCGAGAGGATAGCGCGCTTGGAGTAGTGGTTCTCGTCGGTGGCCACGTCGCCGGCCCAGCGCCACAGCACGTCGGCGCTTTCCCACAGGAGCCGCATGCCCAGCGGCAGGTTCAGCGGCAGGGCGCACCAGCCCGCCCAGCGGCGGACGGCGGGCTCGTGGCCGGCGGCCGCTTCCAAGCGGGCCTCGACCGCGGCGCGGATGCGCTGGCGGATCTTCAGGCTGGCGGGATCGACCGCCTCGAGCCGCTGCAGCGCCTCAGCGTCCAGCCGGCGCGAGAGCAGGGCGGCGAGGTCGGCCGGGCCCCTGGGCAGCAGCAGCTCGGTCTCGGGCCGCGAGAGCCCGGCGGCCTGGCCGGCGGCATAGGCCATCGGCCAGGTCCAGCCCAGGCGCGGAGCGATCTTCAGGGCCTCGTCCAGGACCTGCGCCTCGGTGCGGACAGCCCAATCGTCGGTGTCGGTCATGGGGGCGATCCTAACCTTACCAGGGCCGCCTGTCCGCCGTGGACAGTGTGGACAGCTTCTGCTATCTCGCGCGGCTCAGAAAACCGGCGGCCTATGGGTCGGCCGGCGGAAAGTATTTGTTCGCTCGCGCCAGATGGGTGACCGGGCGGGAGCGAATTGGCAGGAGAGAGAGCCCTGGTTCAGATTTTCGTCCGCGACAACAACGTCGATCAGGCCCTCAAGGCGCTGAAGAAGAAGATGCAGCGCGAGGGCTCGTTCCGCGAGATGAAGCGGCACGTCCACTACGAAAAGCCGTCCGAGAAGCGCGCCCGCCAGAAGGCCGAGGCCGTCCGCCGGGCCCGCAAGCTGGCCCGCAAGCGCGCCCAGCGCGAAGGCCTGATCGCGGCGCCGAAGAAGCCGGCGCGCTAAAACCGGATTTCTCTCTGCTCTGTATTCTGCTGAAGGCCGCGCCGGCGAAGCGCGGCCTTTTGCGTTTCTTACGGCCACGTCGCGATCTTCCGTCGCGCGGCGCTCGCGGTTGCTGGCGTAACCCCGATCCGGTCCCTATGTGTGAGGACCTAAGCGCATTTTAGAAGCGGTCTTCCTGCATGAACCTGCGTAACCTCGCCATCTGGGCCGTCATCGTGGTGGTCCTCATCGGCCTCTACAGCATGATGACGGGCGGCAGCCACGCGGCCGGCGCCAGCGAGGTCAGCTACTCGCAGATGCTGGCCCACGTCGACAGCGGCGAGGTCAAGACCGCGGTGATCCGCGGCCCGACCGTCGAGGCCAGGACCTCGGACGGCAAGGTGCTGACCGCGATGACCGGCGCCGACCAGGAAGAGCTGGTCCGCCGCCTGGAGTCGCAAGGCGCCGATGTGCAGTTCAAGCCCGCCGGCGGCGGCGGCCTGCTGGCCTTCTTCCTGAACTCCCTGCCCATCCTGCTGCTGATCGGCGTGTGGATCTTCTTCATGCGCCAGATGCAGGGCGGCGCGCGGGGCGCCATGGGCTTCGGCAAGTCCAAGGCCCGGCTGCTGACCGAGAACAAGAACCGCGTCACCTTCGAGGACGTGGCCGGCGTCGACGAGGCGAAGGAAGAACTGAGCGAGATCGTCGACTTCCTGAAGGACCCGCAGAAGTTCCAGCGCCTGGGCGGCAAGATCCCCAAGGGCGCCCTGCTCGTGGGCCCGCCCGGCACCGGTAAGACCCTGCTGGCCCGCGCCGTCGCGGGCGAGGCGGGCGTGCCCTTCTTCACCATCTCGGGCTCGGACTTCGTCGAGATGTTCGTCGGGGTGGGCGCCAGCCGCGTGCGCGACATGTTCGAGCAGGCGAAGAAGAACGCCCCCTGCATCATCTTCATCGACGAAATCGACGCCGTCGGCCGTCACCGCGGCGCGGGCCTGGGCGGCGGCAACGACGAGCGCGAGCAGACCCTGAACCAGCTGCTGGTTGAGATGGACGGCTTCGAGGCCAACGAGGGGATCATCCTGATCGCGGCCACCAACCGTCCGGACGTGCTGGACCCGGCGCTGCTGCGTCCCGGCCGCTTCGACCGCCAGGTCGTGGTGCCGAACCCGGACATCAACGGCCGCGAGCGGATCCTGCGCGTGCACATGAAGAACGTGCCGCTGGCCGCCGATGTGAACGTCAAGACGATCGCCCGCGGCACCCCCGGCTTCTCGGGCGCGGACCTGTCGAACCTGGTCAACGAGGCCGCCCTGATGGCCGCCCGAAAGAACCGCCGCATGGTCACAATGCGAGACTTCGAGGAGGCCAAGGACAAGGTCATGATGGGCGCCGAGCGCAAATCCATGGCCATGAGCGAGGAAGAGAAGCGAAACACCGCCTACCATGAAGGCGGCCACGCCCTCGTCGCGATGACGGTCCCCGAGGCCGACCCGGTGCACAAGGCGACGATCATCCCGCGGGGCCGGGCCCTGGGCATGGTCATGCAGCTGCCGGAAGGCGACCGCTACTCCATGAACTACACCCAGATGGTCTCCCGCCTCGCGATCATGATGGGCGGCCGGGTCGCCGAAGAGCTGATCAACGGCAAGGAGAAGGTCACCTCCGGCGCCTCCAGCGACATCTCGGCGGCCACGGGCTTGGCCCGCAACATGGTCACCCGCTGGGGCTATTCGGACGAGCTGGGCCTGGTTTCCTACGGCGACAACCAGGAGGAGGTCTTCCTCGGCCACTCCGTCGCCCGCACGCAGAACGTCTCCGAGGCCACCGCCCAGAAGATCGACGAGGAGGTCCGCCGCCTCGTCACGCAGGGCTACAACGAGGCCAAGCGGATCCTGAGCGAGCGGATCGACGACCTGCACGTGCTGGCCCAGGCGCTGCTCGAGTTCGAGACGCTGTCCGGCGAAGAGATCCAGAACCTGCTGCAGTACGGGGTGCGCCCCAAGCGCGAGGACCTGGAGCTCAAGCGGCCCGCCGGCCCGGCCGTCGCGGTGCCGATCTCGCCCCGCCCGGGTCCCGAGCCCGAGCCGGCGTAAGGTCAGACCCAAATCCTTCGGAGGGCGGCTGCAGCCATGCAGCCGCCCTTTTCGTTGCGCGCGTCCTCCCGTGCGAGGCGGGGAAGGAAAGAGGTGATGGCGATGGGTGGCAGAGATGCGCCGGAGGTGCGGGCGGTCGGCGAGGGGCTCGAGATCCGCCTAGGCGATCGCGCCTACCGGTTGCCGGACCGCCGCCACGACGCCTGGCTCGATTTCCACGCCCAGCTCGCCGCCGACCTCGCAACCCGCAATCCGCTGAACCGCCGGCCGGCGCAGCTGCCGGAGCCCACGGCCAGACTGGCGCCGGTGCTCACCGAGGCGGTCGGCCCGGACATCCTCTACGGCTACGGCGACCCGTGCGTGCTTCATGTCCCCGAGGAGGGCTCCTGGCGCCTCGTGGCGACCTCGAACGACGCGCCGCAGTCGTTTCCTATCCTCAAGTCGAATGACTTGAAGCGCTGGGAGCTGGCGAGCTTCGCGTTCCCGCAAGGCGCCAAACCGCCCTGGTGCCTCGAGGGGCTGGAGCGGGCCGACTTCTGGGCGCCGGAGATCCACCGAGTGGGCGGCGACTACTGGCTGGTGTTCAGCGCCCGGCAGTTGGACGGGACCTTGGCCATCGGGCTCGCCACCTCCGCCCGGCCGGAAGGGCCTTACCGCCCGCAGGCCGCGCCGCTGCTGCGCGGCGGGGTCATCGACCCGCACCTGCACGTCCTGGACGACGGGACGCCGCTGCTGTTCTGGAAGGTGGACGACAACGGCGTTTGGCCGCGCCGGCTGGCGGCCATGCTGGCCGCCGAGCCGGGGCTTGCGGAGGCGCTGTTCGAGACCCAGGAGGATCGCCGCACCGCCGCATTGGCGGCCGCGCTCTGGCCATGGCTCGAGGCGCATGCGGCGCCGATGGAACAGTTCTTCGCGCTGCAGCCGCTGATCGAGGCCGCGGCGGAGGACCTGGCCGCCTTCGAGGGTCGGCTGACGGGCGAGGCGCGGCTGCAGATCGGGGAGACGCTGCGCACCCGCGTCTACGCCCAGCCGCTCGCCGCCGACGGCTCGGCTCTGGTGGGCGATCGGCGGCTCGTGCTGCAGAATGACCAGCCCTGGGAGGCCCACCTGATCGAGGGCGTCTGGGTGACCAAGGCCGATGGGCGCTGGTTCATGTTCTACGCCGGCAACGACTTTTCGACCCCGCAGTACGGAATTGGCGCGGCGGTCGCCGACAGCCCCCTCGGGCCTTACCGCAAGCTGGAGGCCCCGCTGCTGGGCTCCTCGGCCGAGTGGGTGGGGCCCGGCCATCCCTCCGTCGCCCCGGGCCCAGACGGCCGCCCGAGGCTGTTCCTGCACGCCTTCCGCCCCGGCCGGCTCGGCTACAAGGCGTTCCGCGCGGTGCTGTCGGCCGAGCTGGTGTTCGAGGGGGGACGCGTGAGGCTTGGCTGAGGCTCGCGCGCCGCTATGGTCCGCGCCCATGCAGCCGACCCGCGCGCCGCTCGTCATGGGCATCGTCAACGTCACGCCGGACAGCTTCTCAGACGGCGGCCGGTTCCTGGGCCGCGAGGCGGCGGTGGGGCATGCGCGGCGGCTGATCGTGGACGGGGCCAACATCCTCGACATCGGCGGGGAGTCCACCCGGCCGGGCTCCGAGCCCGTGGGCGAAGCCGAGGAGCTGGCGCGGGTCGTCCCGGTGGTCGAGGCCCTCGCCGCCGACACCGACCGGCCGATATCTGTCGACACCACGAAGCCGGCCGTCGCCCGGGCCGCCGTCGCCGCCGGCGCGCGGATCTGGAACGACGTGACGGCCCTTCGGGGGGCGCCGGACGCTCTCGAGGTCGCCGCCGAGCTCGGTTGCGAGGTGGTGCTGATGCACATGCAGGGCGAGCCGCGCACCATGCAGGCCGAGCCGCACTACGACGATGTGGTGCGCGAGGTGGCGGACTTCCTGGCTGGGCGGGCGGACGCGGCGATGGCTGCGGGCGTGGCGCGCGAGAAGATCTGGCTCGACCCGGGCGTCGGCTTCGGCAAGCACATGATCCGCCACAACCTGCCGCTGATGGCGGGGCTCGATCAGATCGTAAAGCTCGGCTTCCCGGTGCTGCTGGGGGCCAGCCGCAAGAGCTTCATCTCGGCCCTCGACCCGCCCGCCAAAACCGCCGGCGAACGCCTTGGCGGCTCCATCGCGGCGGCGCTCGCGGGGGCCGCAGCCGGCGTCGCCGCGGTGCGGGTGCACGACGTCAGGGAGACGGCCCAGGCGCTGAAGGTCTGGGCCGCCATCGCTCAGGCGGGCGTGCGCGCCTCGTAGAGCGGCTTGGCCTCGGCCTCGCGCTCCAACAGCTTCGACCAGGGGGTGAAGACGCCGTCGGCGGCGTCCTCGATCGCCTCCAGGTGGGCGTGCCAGCCGGAGTCCACCCCCTTGGCTTCCTCCGGCGGCAGGCCGGAGTGGGTGAGGGTCAGGCGCGTCCCGTCGCCGTCCGGCGCCAGGTCGAAGCGCACGTGCGAGGGCTTGGAGCCGTCCACCTCCGACCAGGTCCAGGCGATGGTCCGCGGCGGGTCGAGCTCGGTGATCTTCGCGATGCTGCGATAGTCGGCGCCGGTGAAGTAGAGCTCGATGGTCGCGCCCACCTCCAGCCGCTCCAGCTTCGCCTCGGCGAACCAGTCGGTCAGCCGCTCCGGCAGGGTCAGCGCCGCCCACACCTTCTCGAGGGGTTTCCGATAGCGGCGGCGGAAGACGATGGTGACGGTCTCGCCGTCGCGGCGGACCTCGCCGGGTTCGGGGTGAATGAGGGTCATAATCTCACTCCAGCGTTCAGGGTGGTTGCACCGGGTTCAGCGCCATAGAGCGGCAGTGCGGCCTTCCAGCGGGCCAGGAAGTCCCGCGGGCTGGCGAGGCCCTCCAAGGCGGCCTCCAGCGCCTCGAGGTAGGCGTGCCAGCCCCCAAGCGTCTCGGGGCCGTCTTCGGGCCGAAGGCCCGAATGGGTGAGCGTCAGGCGGCAGCCGTCGCCGTCCGGCGCCAGATCGAACCGGACCAGGGTGTCGTAGTCCGCCTCGTGCCAAGCCCAAGCGAAGGCGCGCATCGGCTCCAGCGTCACGATGGTCGCCGTGCTGTCCTGCTTCAGGAGCGGGAAGTAGATCTCCATCCGCCCGCCGACCTCCAGTCGCTCGATGGTCGTCGGGGTGAACCAGGCGCTCAGCCGCTCCGCGTCGGTGACGGCGGCCCAGACCTTCGCCAGCGGCTTGGCGTAGCGCCGGCGAAAGACCAGCGTGACGCCTTCGCCGTCGGTGCGGGCCTCTCCCATGCGGGGGTCGAGCTCGATCATTGTTCCTTCTCCAGGTGATCGTCGAGGGCGGACAGCCGGTCGGCCCAGAAGCGGCGGTAGGGCGAGAGCCAAGCGTCAAGTTCGGAGAGCTTGTCGCCGTGCAGGCGGTAGAGCCGGCGCTGGGCCTCGGCGCGGACGGTGACGAGGCCGGCGTCGCGCAGCACCTTCAGGTGTTTGGAGACCCCGGGCTGGCTGAGCCCGAGAGCCTCCACCAACTCGCCCGCCGGCCGCTCGCCGCCGCGCAGGAGATCGAGGATCTGCCGCCGGTTCGGCTCCGCTATGGCTTCGAAAACATCCATGGCTGAGAATTACCACATAGTTATATAGCTATCAAGCAAAATACGAGATCACGGCCTCTGGCGAGCCGGCGCGGATTGCTGCTAGGCAGGGCCGATGGCGGGACAGTCGGTTGCGGAGCGCGCGCTCCAGGCCCTGCGGGAGGGACGCAACGCGGAAGCGGCCGCGCTCTACGCCCAGCATCTGGCGGACGGGCGGCAGGACGTGGTCGCGGCGGTCAACGGCGCCATCGCCCTGCGCCGGCTGCGCCGGTTTGAGGAGGGGCTTCGGCTGCTGGAGCCGTACGCGGGCGCTCGCCTCGCGGCCGTGCCCTATACCCTGGGCCAGCTCTATTCGGGCCTGCGCAGCTGGTCGGAGGCCGTTGCCGCCTACCGGGAGGCCCAGCGGTTCCAGTCGACGCCGGATCTGGAGCTCAGTCTCGCCCGCGCGCTGCTGGCGCTCGGCGACTACGAGGAGGGCTTCCGGTTCTTCGAGTCCCGGCTCGACGTGCCGGACTTCCCCACCAAGCGCCTGCAGGCGCCCGGCATGGCGGAATGGCGGGGCGAGAGCCTGGAGGGGCGCTCGATTCTTGTCTGGATGGAGCAGGGGCTCGGCGACCAGCTCCAGTTCGCCCGCTATCTGCCGATGCTCAGGCGGAGCGCCCGGGTGGGCGTGGTCTGCCACAGCACGCTGGCCCCGTTGATCGCGCCACTGGCCGACGAGGTGTTCCCCAAGGACCGCCCGTTCCGGGCCCGAGGCTATGACGTGTGGACGCTGTCGATGTCCCTGCCGCTCCGTTTCGGAACGACGATCGGGACCATCCCGCCCGCGCCCTATCTGGCGACGCCGCCGGCCTATCGAGAGAAATGGGCCGGGAGAGTTCCCGAGCGCGTCGGCGTCGTCTGGCAGGCCAATCCGACCAATCCGGACGGCGCGCTGCGCTCGCTGCCCTCGCCGGACCTGCTGGAGCCGATCCGCAATGCGGCCCGCGTGGTGGACCTGCAGGAGCCCCGCGGCGATTTCGGCGACCTGGCCGCCATCCTCGAGCAGCTGGACCTGCTGATCAGCGTCGACACCGCGCCCGCGCACTTGGCGGGCGCGCTGGGTCTTCCGTGCTGGACGCTGCTGGCGCCTGTGTCCGACTGGCGATGGGGGGAGGGGGAGGCGACGCCGTGGTACCCCAGCCTGCGGCTGTTCCGCGGGAGCTGGGAGGAGATGATCGCGAGAGCCGCGCGCGAGCTCGAGACGGCGGCGGCCCGCAGCTAGGCGCCATTGTCGCGCGCGGCGCCCGCGTGCCAGAAGAAGCCCATGCCCCAGCCCCTCGGCCGAGTCCTGATCATCGCCGGCTCCGATTCTGGCGGCGGGGCGGGAATCCAGGCCGACATCAAGACCGTCACCGCGCTCGGCGGCTATGCGGCCACCGCCATCACCGCGGTGACGGTGCAGAACACCCTCGGCGTGACCGGGGTGCACGAGATCCCGCTGGCGGTGGTGGAGGCCCAGGCGCGGGCCGTGCTGGAAGACATCGGGGCCGACGCCATCAAGACCGGCATGCTGGCCACCGTGGAGATCGTGGAGCTGGTCGCGCGCATTCTCGACGGCGCTGAGGCGCCCGCGGTGATTGACCCGGTGATGATCGCCAAGGGGGGCGCCTCCCTGCTGGAAGACCAGGCGGTGGAGGCCGTGCGGCGGCTGCTGGTTCCGAGGGCCGCCCTGCTGACCCCGAACGCTCCCGAGGCCGCGGCGCTCACCGGCCGTCCGGTCACCAACCTCAACGAGGCGCGGCAGGCCGGCGCCGCGCTGCTATCGCTCGGCGCCCGCGCAGTGCTGATGAAGGGCGGCCACATTCCTGGCGAGCGGGTCGTCGATCTGCTGATCACGCGCGATGGTGAGACCGCTTTTGAGGGCGAGCGGATCGACACCCGCCACACCCACGGCACCGGCTGCACCCTGGCCTCCGCGTGCGCGACGGGCCTGGCGCAGGGGCTGGGCCTGGTCGAAGCCGTGGCGCGGGCCTGGGACTATGTCCACCAGGCGATGCTGCACGCCCCGGGCCTGGGCGCCGGCCACG
>NZ_DATAGM010000290.1:0-10796 GCF_036263695.1 Phenylobacterium sp. | reverse complement strand
ATATCGTCGGCCCGGCCCACCTGGGCGCCGTCACCCACCCGGGATTCGCCGGCGAGCAGCACGTCTATGCGGACATCTAGGTGAAGGCGCTTGGCCTGATCGGCGGCATGAGCGCCGAGAGCACCGTGATCTACTACCAGCTGCTCAACCGCCTCGTCCGCAAGCGGCTGGGCGGGCTGCATTCCGCCAGCCTGGTTATGGCCTCCCTCGACTTCGCGCCGATCGCGAAGATGCAGGCGGACGGCGCCTGGGATCAGGCCGGCGAGGTGCTGGCCGCCGCCGCCCGCACGCTCGAGGCCGCGGGTGCGCAGGCGGTGCTCATCTGCGCTAACACCATGCACTTGGTGGCGGGCGCCGTTCAGGGCGCCGTCTCGATTCCCTTGATCCACATCGCCGACGCCACCGCCGACGCGCTGACCGCCGCCGGCGCACGACGGCCCCTGCTGCTGGCCACCCGCTTCACCATGGAGAAGGCCTTCTATCGCGACCGCCTCGCCGCCCGCGGGATCGAGGCCCTCGTCCCGGAGCCCGCCGACCGCGAGCGCCTGCACGCCATCATCTACGATGAGCTTTGCGTCGGCCTGGTCTCGCCAAAGGCCAAGGCCGCCGTCCTGGCGATGATCGGGGCGGCGCAGGGGCAGGGGGCCGACAGCGTCATCTTCGGCTGCACCGAGATCGGCCTGCTGATCTCCCAGGCCGACCTGGACCTGCCCGCCTTCGACACCACCGAGATTCACGCGCGCGCGGCCGTGGCGTTCGCGCTCGACTGACCTCCTCAGCCCGTAAGCCACCGAAACGCCCTGGCGATGAACGCCCGGCCGTCTTGTTCAACCGGCGCGCCGTGCGCCATCACCACCTTACCGGCGGGCCATGCCAGGATGCGCCCCAACGCTGCGCGCGCCGCGCGCCGGTCAGTGAAGGCGGCGCGGAACTTCCGGGGCACAGCTGGCTCGGGCTCGGTCATCAGGTCGAGCCTGGCGATCAGCGCCCGCCAGCCTCGGAACCAGCCGGGCGGGAACTGCTGGATCAGGTCGGTGAAGAGGACCGTGCCGCTGCGCCGATGGAAGAAGACCACTTCGGTGGTGATGCGATTTCCGCGCATGACGACCTGATCGAGGCTGCTCGCCCACTCGGGCGGCGGCTCGTCGCCAAGTTCCGCATCGATCACCAGGGCCGTGCGCCGGGCGGCCAGGCCAGGCGCGGCGAAGAGCTTGGCCTCAGGATAGGCTCGCCGCCAGTCGTCCAGGAACAGGTGATGCAGGGAGTTCGGGGCGACGAGGCTCCTCACGGCGCCGAGCCCGTCCACTTCCTCGCGGAGGCTCTCCGAAAGCGCGACCGGTGACCAGATCAGAAGGCCGTCCCCATCCAGCCGGATCACCGCCATCCGGGTGGGATACCGGAACCCGGCGACATCGGCTTCCGGTCCAGCGGCGAGCCAGATGTCGGGCCCCACCGGCTGCAGGGTGGGCCCCGCCACGCTAGCCTGCCAGCGCCGGCACGCCAGTGAAGTGCGGATGGCCGAGCACCAGGGCCAGATACACGGCCACCCCCGCTAGGATCCGCCACACCCCGATCTCGCGCCAGATCAGTCGCTGCCGCCCCGCCACGATCGCCGCGAAGGGGATGTTGGAGGTCTGGGCCGCGAAGCCGTCCCAGGCGGGGCCCAGAGCCCGCTTGCGCTTGGCGTCGATGCTTGCCGTGCCGGTGACCGCCAGGATCAGCAGCGACCCGAACAGTATGAGGCTCGCCCTGTCGCCGTTGATCACCAGGTGCCCCAGCGCCCACAGCGCCACGCCCCAAAGGAAGGGATGGCGGGTGACCCGCAGGATGCCCCTCACCACGTCCGGGCGCTCCAGCGCGCCCTCCTGGCGCACGCTGGTAGGGTTGCGGGTAGAAAGGCCGATGACGATCAGCATCACGGCGAGCAGCTGGACGACCATCTGCACCTGGCGGCTCGCCTCGCCCACGCTCCAGTAGGGCTCGTTCTCGGGGCTTCCCCGCGCCTGGCCGTAGGCGAAGACCAGCCATACGAGACCGATCAC
Organism: Phenylobacterium sp.; assembly: GCF_036263695.1. Taxonomy (GTDB): domain Bacteria; phylum Pseudomonadota; class Alphaproteobacteria; order Caulobacterales; family Caulobacteraceae; genus Phenylobacterium. The sequence goes on along the minus strand of NZ_DATAGM010000290.1, from coordinate 8,754 downwards.
CGTCAGCAGGCTGAAGGCGCCGAGGTATGGTCCCTGGCCGAGGCGCGCGACGAGTCCGTCCCGGGCCCGCGTTCCCGAGATCATCAGGTGGATGAGGACGAAGAACGCCGATGCGGCGATGAGGTTGAGCATGCGCGCCTCCCCGTCGAATGCTGCCGAGGAGTTGGGGCGTCCCCGCCGCCAGCGTCAAGCCGCGTTGGCGGCCCCTGGCTCGTCCAGGTCGAGATCGGCCTCGTCGTCGTCGCCCGCCATCGGAGGCGGGGTCGGCTGAGGCGCGGGGGCGGCTACGCGCGCGCCAGGCCGCGGCGCGCGGCGCAGGATCGCCTCGACGCGGGTGATCCAGCGGGCGCCCTCGCTCACTGCCTCGGTCGATGGCGCGGGGCGGCGGCCGGAGTCGTCGCCGGGCAGCCACAGGTCGAGGTCGAAGTCGGCGAAGCGGGGATCGTCGAACACCAGCCGCAGGGTGACCTTCTCGATCGCCGCGACCACCTGGTCCATGGCCTTGCGCGGCTCGCCTCGGAAGGCCCGCGCCAGCACCTGGCCGTCGACGATCAACTCGGCGCCGACCAGCTCGTCGACCTTGTAGACGAGGCACCAGGCGCCGCCGTCCCAGGCCACCCCCATCGAGCCCGTGGAGAAGCAGAAGCCGGCGCCCCGGCCGCGGCCGCGGGCGATCACCATCGCCTCCGGCGCATGGCGCAGAACCCGCTTGAGAGCGCGGCGAATCCGCCGTTCCTCGTCCATGAACCAGATCGCCGCGCTCCCCAGGAGGGTGACCACGGTCCCGGCAAGGGCGATCCAGAGCAGCAGGCGCGCGAGATCGTTCATACGGCGAGGCTAGGCTGCTTCGGCCCGAGTCGAGAAGAGAGTCTTCGTCGCAGGCGAAAATGCGGCGAAGCTGCGCCTTAGACGTCCAGCTCCACCACCAGAGGGACGTGGTCCGACGGCTTATCCCAGCTGCGGACGTCCCGATGGATCGCCACGCCGCGCAGCCGGTCGGCGGCTTGGGGCGAGAGCAGGGCGTGGTCGATGCGGATGCCGTCATTCCGCTGCCATGAGCCGGCCTGGTAGTCCCAGAAGGTGTAGGCGCCCGGCGCGCCGTCGGCCTGCAGGTAGGCGTCCGTCAGCCCGAGCCACTTGAGCGCCCGAAACGCCTCGCGGCTCTCGGTCTGGAACAGCGCATCCTTGGCCCAGTGGGCGGGGTACTCGGCGTCCCGCGGTTCGGGGATGACGTTGTAGTCGCCGACCATCGCCAGCGGCTCCTCCAGCGCCAAGAGCTCGCGGGCATGGGCGTTCAGCCGCTTCAGCCAGTTCAGCTTGTATGAGAATTTCTCGGTGCCGATGGGATTGCCGTTCGGCAGGTAGATCGACGCCACCCGCACCGGCGTCGGGCCCGAGACCAACGCCTCGAGGTAGCGGGCATGGTCGTCCGCGTCGTCCCCGGGCAGGCCGCGGCGGACGTCCTCCAGCGGCGTCTTCGAAAGGATGGCCACGCCGTTGTAGGTCTTCTGGCCGTGGACGGCGATGTTGTAGCCCAGCCGCTCGAACGGCTCGGCCGGGAACTTCTCGTCGACGCACTTCAGCTCCTGCAGGCAGACCACGTCCGGCTGCTCCTGCTCGAACCAGCGGCGGACGGTCTCCAGCCGCGCGTTGACGGAATTGACGTTCCAGGTGGCGATGCGCATGGGGCCGACGCTAGAGGCGCCCGCGGCCGCGCTCAAGCGGTCAGCCGCCGCCCTTCACGAAGTCGACGATGGCGTCCACCGCGCCGTGGGCCACGGGCTTCAGGGGATCGCGATAGGTGGCGAGGTTGCCGGCCCGGTCGGCGGGCGCCTCCTTCAGTACGTGGTTCATCCCCTTGACCTTGACCAGCTTCACGCCCGGCCGGGCGGCCGCCAGCCGCTCGGCGTCGGCCATGGTGATTTGCAGGTCGGTGGTCCCCTGAACCACCAGCACGGGGCCCTTGTATTTCTTCAGGAGCTCGGGGGGGTCGTAGGCGATCAGATCCATCAGGAACGGCTGCACGACCGGTGAGAACAGCCGCTGCAGGGCCGGATCCAGGCGGGAGACGTCCACCGGTTGGCGGCGCTCGAGCTTCTCGATCACGGCCAGGGCGTCGGCCATCAGAGCGGCGTTGGCGGGGTTGGCCTTCAGCTGATCGCGCAGCACCTGGCCCAGCGGACGGCCCGGCGCCGCCACAAGCACCAGGCCGCAGACGTCGTCGCTGCGCTCCGCGGCCGCCGCGGCGGCGACCAGGGCCCCCTCGCTGTGGCCGAGCAGCCAGATGCAGCGCGCGCCGGTGACCGGCTTGAGCGCCTGGGCCCAGGCCTGCACGTCCCGGGCGTAGTCGGCGATCGTCACCTTGTTCGGATCGGCGGCCGCTCCCGCGCTGTCGAACATGCCGCGCTTGTCGATCCGCACGGAGGCGACGCCCTGGTCGACCATCGCCTCGGCCAGACGCCGGTAGCTGGCCGCTGTGGCGCCGAGGGGATTGTTGCCGTCCTTGTCGGTGGGGCCGGAGCCCGGGACGATCAGCACCACCGGCGGGCGGGCGACATCCGATGGGGTCAGCATGGCGCCGTGCAGCGTGCCGCCGGCGCCGGTGGCGGCCACCGACTTTTCCAGGCCCTTCGCCTGGACCGCGAGCGGCGCTGTCAGCAACGCCGCGATGAGCAACCAAGCCCGCACGTCCGTACCCGCGCTTCCAATCCGGAGGCGATGCTAACCCGGGACGGCGGTTTATGAAACGAGCGTGACTATACTTCAGATGGAGAAGCTGACGCCGCAGCCGCAGCTGGACTTGGCGTTGGGATTCCTGATGCGGAACTCCGCGCCCGCCAGCTGGTCGACGAAGTCGATCTCCGAGCCCTTCAGCAGGGCCAGGGAGATGACGTCCACCAGCGCAGCGGCGCCGTCGCGCTCGACCTTCAGGTCGTCCTCCTGAGCCTCGTCCACCAGGTCGAACTGGTACTGGAAGCCGGAGCAGCCGCCGCCTTCGACGGCCACGCGCAGCATCAGCGGCCTGCCTTCGGCCTGGCTGATGGCTTTGAGGCGGGCGGCGGCGGCGGGAGAGAGGGAAAGGTCTGTGGTCATCATCTTAAGACTGCCTGGCGTCTAGACTATATGAGGTCGCCGGCCGCTTCGCCCAAGGGGCGATTGCGCCCGCAGGTCTGAAGGGTCTCCATGCTACCGCTCCGCGCCGCCTACGCCGAAGATCCCGCCGCCTCCCGCGGCCGCAAGGTGCCCGAGCCGGAGAGCCGCACCCGCACCCCCTTCGCCCGCGACCGCGACCGGATCATCCACGCCACCGCCTTCCGCCGGCTCAAAGAGAAGACCCAGGTCTTCGTGGCCCACGAGGGCGACCACTTCCGCACCCGCCTGACCCACTCGCTCGAGGTCGCCCAGATCGCCCGCTCGGTGGCCACCGCGCTTGGCCTCGACGCGGACCTGGCCGAGACCATCGCCCTGGCCCACGACCTCGGCCATCCGCCCTTCGGCCATGCCGGCGAGGACGAGCTGGAACGGCAGATGGCGCCCTACGGCGGCTTCGACCACAACGTCCAGACCTTCCGCGTCGTCACCGCCCTGGAGCGGCGCTATCCCAAGTTCGACGGTCTGAACCTGACCTGGGAGACCCTCGAGGGAGTGGTCAAGCACAACGGCCCCGTCGACGACCGCATGGGCGACCCGGCCTGGAGCGACGTGGCGGCCTTCAGCGGCGAGTACGACCTGCGCCTGGGCACCTGGGCCTCGGCGGAAGCCCAGGTTGCGGCCCTGGCGGACGACATCGCCTACAACAACCACGACGTGGACGACGGCGTGCAGGCCGGGCTGTTCCACCTGAAGGAGCTGCTGGACGTGCCGCTGATCGGGCCCATCCTGGCCAGCGTCTACCGCGACTTCCCCGACCTCGATCCGCAGATCATCCGGCTGGAGGCGGTGCGGCGGATGATCGGGGCGATGATCGACGACGTCATGGCCGAGACCCTTCGCCGCGCCCGGGCCGCTGACATCGCCAGCCCCGAGGACGTGCGAATGATGGACCAGGCGCTCGTCGCCTTCTCCCGCGAGCGGGTGGAGGAGCTGGCCCGGCTGCGGCAATTCCTCGCCACGCGCATGTACCGCCACTGGCGCGTCAATCGGACGCGCAGCCAGGCGCGCCGCATTCTGGCCGAGATGTTTCAGCTGTTTATGGAGGAGCCCGACGTCCTGCCGACCGAGTGGTTCGCCCGTCTGCAGAACAGCGACAAGGCCGGCCGCGCGCGTGTGGTCTGCGACTACATCGCCGGCATGACCGATCGTTTCGCCATCGAAGAACACCGCAGGCTTTTCCACCTCGACGTCTGGAATTAGGGCGAAGGGGCGGTTCGAAGCCGGGCGCGCTTCGATAGACTGACCGCCACAGGTGCGCGATTCGCTTCGCCGCGCCGACCAGTTCCCCCGGGAGCCTTTCGCGATGACAGATGCTGATCGCGGCGCCTACACGCCCTCTACGGACGCGCCGCTGTCGTTCGACGCCCGCCAGCCGGTCCGCGGCGCGCGGCCCGTACCCTTCACCCTGATCATCAGCGGGCTGGTGCTGATCGCCTTGGTCGCGGCGATCTACGTCTTCTACCAGGGCGGCGTGCGCCAGGCCGGCGATGCGCCCCAGACCGTCGGCGCGCCGGTTGGCGATCTGCGGGGCGAGGGGCCGCCCGAGCAGGCGGCCATCGATCCGGCCGCCGGGCTGCAGATCTACCGCACCGACGCCGGCGAGGCGCCCGCCGGCGAGCCCCGCTTCGCCCCGCCGCCCGAGCAACCGGCGCCGCGTCCCGTCGCCGTCGAGGCCGCTCCGGCCGCCGCGCCGACTACGCCGGTCAGCTCGCAGCCCGTGCCCCTGCCGCCGGCGCCCAAGCCTGCGCCGCCGGTGCAGGTGGCGACCGCGCCCAAGGCCCCGCCGGCCCCTGCGCCCGTCCCCAAGGCCGCGCCGCCCGCTCCGGCGCCTAAAGTCGCCACGGCTCCGGCCCCTGCGCCCAAGACCGCCGCGCCCGCGGCCGGCGGCGGCTCGGCCGCCGTGCAGATCGGCGCCTTCACCAGCCGCGAGCTCGCCCAGGCCGAGCTCGCCAAGGTGGCCGGCGTCAGCGGCAACCCGGGCGGACGCAGCGTCGAGCCGGCGCCCGGCAAGCCGCTGTTCCGCGCCGCCGTCACCGGTTTCTCCTCGCGGGCCGACGCCCAGGCGTTCTGCAACGCCCTGAAGTCCTCCGGAAAGCAGTGCTTCGTCCGATGAGCATCCACGCCTGCATCCTCGGCTGCGCAGGGACCAGCCTCTCGGACGAGGAGCGGAGCTTCTTCTCCGAGGTGCGCCCCTGGGGGTTCATCCTCTTCAAGCGCAACATCGACACTCCCGACCAGGTGCGCCGGCTCGTCGACGAACTACGCGGCTGCGTCGGCCGCGACGACGCTCCCGTCCTGATCGACCAGGAAGGCGGCCGGGTGCAGCGCATGGGCCCGCCCCACTGGCGCCGCTACCCGCCAGGCCGGGCCTACGGCGAGATCGCCAGCAACGATCCGCTCTACCGCCGGGAGATCACACGGCTCGGCGCGCGGCTGCTGGCGTACGACCTGCGCTCCGTGGGCATCAACGTCGATTGCGTGCCCGTGCTCGACGTGCCGGCCCCGGACGGCCATGAGATCATCGGCGACCGCGCCTACGGGCAGACCGCCGACGAGGTGGCGCTGCTCGGCCGCGCCGCCGCCGAGGGGCTGATCGCCGGCGGCGTGCTGCCGATCATCAAGCACATCCCCGGCCACGGACGCGCGCTGGCCGACAGCCACCTGCAGCTGCCGGTGGTCGACGCCTCCTACGAGGAGCTCGACGCCCGCGACTTCGCGCCCTTCAAGGCCCTCTCCGACATGCCGATGGCGATGACAGCGCACGTCGTCTACACGGCCATCGACCCGAACCGCCCGGGCACCACCTCGCGTATCGTCCACCGCCGCGTGATCCGCGGGGCCATCGGCTTCGACGGCCTGGTGATGACCGACGACCTCTCCATGAAGGCGCTGTCGGGCGACTTCGCCGGCCGCACCCGCGCGGCGCTGGCCGCCGGCTGCGACGTGGCGCTCCACTGCAACGGCGACATGGACGAGATGAAGGGCGTGGTCGCCGGGGCCAAGCCCCTGCAGGGCCGCGCGCTGGCCCGGGCCAAGGCGGCGCTCGCGCGCCTCGCCAAGGTTCCCGAGCCGTTCGACGTGGAGGAGGGCCGGGCCCGCTTCGAGGCCGCGTTCCAGGGCCGCTTCGCCGCATGAACGCCTTCCAGCCGGGCCTGTCCTTCGAGGCCGCCACCCGGGCCGCCGAGGACGGCGCGGCGCTGATCGTGGACATCGACGGCTTCGAAGGCCCGCTGGACGTCCTGCTGGCCCTGGCTCGCACCCAGAAGGTGGACCTGACCAAGCTGTCGGTGCTGAAGCTCGCCGAGCAGTATCTGGCCTTCGTCCAGCAGGCCCGCCGGCTGCACTTCGCGCTCGCCGCCGACTACCTGGTGATGGCCTCCTGGCTGGCCTACCTGAAGTCGCGCCTGCTGCTGCCCAAGCCCGAGAGGCCGAAGGGCGACGAGCCGCCGGCCGAGGAGATGGCCGCCCAGCTCGCTTTCCGCCTCGCCAAGCTGGACGCCATGCGCAAGGCCGCCGAGGCGCTGAAGGAGCGGCCCCAGCTCGGCCGGGACGTGTTCGTCCGCGGCGACCCCGACCAGGTGAAGGTGATCCCCTCCAGCCTCGTCGAAGGCGATCTCTACAGCCTGATGAGCGCCTACGTGACCCAGCGGCGCAAGGAGCAGGGCAAGCACTACACGCCCCGGCCTCAGCAGGCCTATCCGCTTGAGGCCGCCCGCGACCGCCTTCGTGACATGCTTCCCGAGCTCTCTCGCTGGACGGCGCTCACCGGCCTCGCGCCCTGGCGGCCGGAAGGGGAGGGGCCGAGCCGCGCCTCCTACGTCGCCTCAACCCTGTCGGCCAGCCTGGAGCTGGTGAAGGAGGGCTCGCTGGAGGCCCGCCAGCTGGAGGCCTTCGCCGACATCTACCTTCGGGCCCGCAAGGGCCGGGCGGAGGCCGCGTGAGCGAGACCGAACGCCAGGTAGAGGCGCTGCTATTCGCAGCCGCCGGCCCCCTTAGCGACCAGGACATCGCCGGCCGGTTGCCGGCCGGGTCGGACGTGCCCGCCGCCATCGCCGCGCTCAAGGCCCGCTACGAGGGCCGCGGCGTGGAGCTGGTCGAGGTCGCCGGCCGATGGCGCTTCCAGACCGCCCAGGACCTCGCCTTCCTGATGACCGAGCAGCGGGAAGAGCCGCGCAGGCTCTCCCGCGCCGCCCAGGAGACCCTGGCGATCATCGCCTACCACCAGCCGGTGACCCGGGCCGAAATCGAGGCGGTGCGCGGCGTGCAGGCCAGCAAGGGCACGCTCGACGTCCTCCTGGAGCTTGGTCTCGTCCGGATGCGCGGCCGCCGGCGCACGCCGGGCCGGCCGGTCACCTACGGCACCACCGAGGCCTTCCTCGAGCACTATGGGTTGGCCAGCCTCGCTGACCTGCCCGGGATGGCCGATATGAAGGCCGCGGGCCTGCTCTCCCTCGACCTGCCGGCCGACTTCTCGGTGCCCAATCCCGCCGGCCTCGACCCCGACGAAGACCCGCTGGATCCTCATGAGGCGCCCGAATTCCACACAGATTTCCTGGGCGAGGCCGAGGCGGGGCGTTAGGCCGCGTAGCCTCGGTTGGCTACGGGCGCGCCGAGCCACTATATTCCCCGCGACAACGGGCGGGACGCGGCTCATGACTGGGCCGGCGATCTGAAGGAGTTCGACCCCTATGGGTTCATTTTCGATCTGGCACTGGCTGATCGTACTGGTCGTCATCGCCCTGCTGTTCGGTGGGCGCGGGCGGCTTTCCTCGATCATGGGCGATGCGGCCAAAGGCATTCGCGCCTTCAAGGACGGCCTGAAGAACGACGAGGCCGAGACCGCCGAGAAGAAGCCGCTGACCTCCGAGCGCGAGAAAGACGAAGCCCGCGGCTGAGCCGCAGCTCACGCCGCACATGCAATTCGCGCCCGCGCCGCTTGATCGGCGCGGGCGCTGTCGCTTAAGGCCAATCCATGCTCGATCTCGGCATCGGCGCCGCCGAACTCATGCTGATCGCGGCCGTCGCGCTGATCGTGGTGGGGCCGAAGGATCTCCCGCTGCTGATGCGGCGCATCGGCCAGTTCACCGGCCGCATGCGGGCCATGGCGGCGGAGTTCCGCTCCAGCTTCGACGAGATGGCCCGCCAGTCCGAGCTGGACGAGCTGCGCAAGCAGGTGGAAGCCATGCGCCGCGGCCAGCTGCTCGACGACGCCGCCGGCAAGGCGGAGATGGAGCAGGTGTTCAGCGAAATCGACGAGGGGCTGAAGGCGGACGAGGGGATGGTCTATCGCGGCCACGAATACGCCGAACCCGCGCCGCTGCCCGCGGCGGAGCCCGAAAGTGAGGCCGCGGCGGCGCCGAAGCGCCGGGCCCGCAAGCCAAAGTCTGAGGTCACTATCGCGCCGGCCGAGGCGGCGGCGCCCAAGCGCGCCCGCAAGCCGCGCGCTCCGAAGGCGGGCCAGGCGTGAGCATCCCCGACGAAGACGCCGAGATCGAGGCCTCCCGCGCTCCGCTGCTCGACCACCTGATCGAGCTGCGTCAGCGGCTGATCGTGTCGCTGGTGGCGCTGTTCATCGGCTTCGCCATCTGCTTCGGTTTCGCG
>NZ_DATAGM010000289.1:0-7858 GCF_036263695.1 Phenylobacterium sp. | reverse complement strand
CAGCAGCGGCGGCCCGGCCCTCCGAGCCGCCTCCGCTGCACATCTAGAGCAGCAGCACCAGCGCGCCGATCACCAGCAGGGCGCCTACCGCGGCGCCGATCAGCGCCGGCCCCACGCGGGGCCCAGAGTCGCCTGCACCCGTCGGCTGCAGGGACGGCTCGGCGGCGTTGTGGTTCGCGCCCCCCGAGCTGCGGCCGCCCTCCTGTGCGCGGGCGAGGGCTACTTCCTCGGAGGTGAGCGAGGCGCCGCCCGCCTCTTCGTCGGTCCCCAGCGGGGCCGCGCCGGGGTCGAAGCCGCCCACCTTGTCTCCCGTCCGGCCGCTGTCGATGTCGTCTTTCAGTTGGGCGACATTGTGCGCCTCTGGCTCCGTGCTCATCCCAGTCTCCTCAATGGCTTGCGGGGGTAACCCCGCCGCCCGGCGCCCGTTCCGGCGGAACGTCGGGCCGCCGCTGCGGCTTCCACATGCGAGACACAGGAGGCCTCCATGCCCGACCCTAATCCTGAGCCCATGAACCGGCAGGCCGGCGTTCCCATCGGGGACGGTCAGCGGGACGCCGACAAGTCGGTCGCCACCGGAGACCGGCGGGACGAGGTTCGCTACGAGGACGATCCGGCTCAGCTCGCCCGCGTGCGCCACACCTTCGCGCCCGAGACGCCGCTGCCGCCCCAGGAGCAGAGCGAGGCGGCGGAGCGCGACCGGCCGCTCGCAGACGGAAGCGTCACCGACGTCGCGGAGGTGAAGCCGTCGCCGTCGGTCTGGGACGCCCGCCCGCCTGAAAATTGAGCATCGCCGCGGCGCCTCGCCGCGCTCGGTTGACGCAGGCTCCGAGGCGCTTATTGGGTAGTTTGACAACCTAACTACCCTAGTACCGAGTCTATGCGCACCACCGTCCTTGCCGATCCTGAAGATTCCGTCGCCCTCGCCGAGGCGCTGCGCCCGGCCCTGCTGCGGGTCACCCGCCGGCTGCGCCAGGAGGCGAACAAGGAGGGCCTGTCGGCGCTCGACGCCCTGCTGCTCGGCGAGATCAAGCGCAAGCCCGGCGTCGGCGTCTGCGACCTGGCCGACCAGGAGCAGATCTCTCGGCCGACCATGAGCGGCCACATCAAACGTTTCGAGGCCGCCGGCTGGATCGTCCGCGCCGGCCACGCCGAGGACGGCCGCCGCTCGGGCCTCAGCATCACGCCGGCCGGCGTGAAGGCGCTCGAGGCCATCCGTCGCCGCCGCAACGACTGGCTCGCCGCGCGCCTGGCCAAGCTCTCGCCCGAGGCCCGGCGCGATCTGGCCGCCGCCGCCGGCCCCCTCCTCCAGCTGCTGACGGTGGATGCATGAGCCAGGTCGACGGGCCCATTCCCGCCGCCGCGCCGGCCGCCGGCGAAGAGGCCGCCGCCCGCACCGTCCGCGGCTGGCTGGTCCCGGCGATCATCGGCTCGGCGCTGCTGATGCAGACGCTGAACGCCACAGTCCTCTCCAACGCCCTCCCGACTATGGCGCAGGCGCTCGGCGAGGATCCGCTGCGGCTGAACCTGGCCATCACCATGTACCTGCTGGCCGCGGCGGTGTGCCTGCCGATCAGCGGCTGGGCGGCCGACAAGCTCGGGGCGAAGCGGGTCTTCGTCGTCTCGATCGTCCTCTATGCAGTAAGCTCGGCCGCCTGCGGCTTCGCCACCAACCTCACCGAACTTGTCATCGCCCGCCTGCTTCAGGGAGTGGCCGGCGCGATGATGATGCCGGTGGGCCGGCTGGTGCTCCTTCGCACCACCCCCAAGAACGAGCTCGTCGGCGCCATGTCCGTGCTGACGATGCCGGCCCTGCTCGGGCCGGTGATCGGCCCGGTGCTCGGCGGGGCCATCGTCACCTTCGGCGACTGGCGCTGGATCTTCTTCATGAACCTGCCGATCGCCGTCGTGGGGCTCGCCCTGGTGCTGCGCTTCGTCCCCAACGTGGCCGAGCAGGAGGTCTCCAAGCTGGATTTCACCGGCTTGCTGCTGACCGGCCTGGGTCTCGCCGGCCTGATCTTCGGCTTCGAGAACCTGGGGCGGGACATCATGCCGGCCTGGGCGGTCGCCTGCCTGTTCGGCGGCGGCTTCGGCTGCGCGGCCATGTATTGGCTGCACGCCCGGCGCAACCCGCACGCCATCCTCGATCTGTCGCTGTTCAAGGTGCAGACCTTCACCGCGGCGGTGGTCGGCGGCTCCTTCATGCGCTTCGCCATGGGGGCGACCCCCTTCCTGCTGGCGATGCTGTTGCAGATCGGCTTCGGCTTTAACCCGTTCCAAGCCGGCCTTCTGACCTTCATGAGCGCGGCCGGCGCGCTGATCATGAAGACGACCGCCCCGCCCATCTTGCGGCGCTTCGGCTTCCGTCAGGTGCTGATCGTCAACGCGGTGATCGTCGCCGCATCGTTCATGGCCTACGGCCTTTTCCGCCCATCCTGGCCGCAATGGGCGATCATGGCGGTGCTGCTGGTCGGCGGCTTCTTCCGCTCGCTGCAGTTCACCAGCCTCAACGGCCTGGCCTATGCGGACGTCGACCAGCCGCAGATGAGCCGGGCCTCCACCATGTCCAGCATGTTCCAGCAGCTGAACCAGTCCATCGGCATCGGCCTCGCCGCCACCCTGCTGCATTTGTTCATGACCTGGAGCGGCCAGGACCGCATGACCGCCGGCACCATCGCCCCGGCTTTCATGGTGTTCGGCGTCCTGAGCTTGGTGTCGCTGGCCTTCTTCGTCCGCCTGCCCCGCTCAGCGGGCGACGAGATGAACGGGCGTGGTCGGCCCGAGTAGTCCGACCTTCACCACGCCATTGCGACAATCAGCCGTTGAGACCTGACGGCAACCCGTCATCATCGGGAAAGTCTCAAGGTGATTCTGGGGCTTGCGGCTCCAGGGAGTGAGCATGGCTCTGTACCGGCGGGCGGTTGTCGAAGGCGCGTCCAAGCGCGCGGGATACGAGGGCGGCCCGCTCGGCAACAGGTTGTTCGCCGCGATCGCCATCGGCGCCGCCGCATTCCCGGTCATCTCATGGCCCCTGTCCCTTGCCTGGCTCGCCTGCGGCGTCGGACTGGCGACCCTCGAAGCCGTCGCTCCGAACGCGCGGTGGCGTCGCGCCATCGAGACCCTTTCGCGCCTGAACTACATCGCCGCCGCCATCCTCTTCTGGAATGCGGAGGCGCCGCTGTCGCGATTGCTCGCGGTGGTGATCGTCGTGGTGGACCTGCTCTGGCTGTTGATGAAGCTTCACGCGCGGCCGCGCATGTTCCTGGCCACAGCGTCGCCGCTGCTCGCCGTCGCCCTCGCCGGTGCAGCCGATGTCGTCCGGATCTGCATCGAGCGCGGCGAACCCTGGATGGCGGTGACCGCCCTCATGGGACCGATGCTGATGATCCACTTCGTGATCCTCACGCGCGGGCGGCTTGCACGGTCGCATGAGGCGCTGGCGAAGGCGCAGGACGACGCCGACGCGGCCGCGCGCGCCAAGAGCTTCTTCCTGGCCACCATGAGCCACGAGATCCGAACGCCGCTGAACGGCGTCCTCGGCATGGCCCAGGCGATGCAGGCCGACCGGCTGAGCCCGGTCCAGCGCGAGCGACTGCAGGTGATCCGGCAGTCGGGCCAGGCGCTGGCCTCCATCCTTGACGACGTCCTCGACCTTTCGACCATCGAGGCGGGCCGGCTGCAGCTCGCCCCCGTCGAATTCGACGCCGCCGAGCTGGCGAGAGCCGCCCTGGCCCCGATCTCGCCTGAGGCGGCCGCCAAGCGACTGACGGTGCGGCTGCGAATCGAGCCGGGCGCGGACGGGATCTACCGCGGCGATGCGCGCCGGCTACGCCAGGTCCTCGGCAAGCTGCTCTCCAACGCCGTGAAGTTCACCGCCGCCGGCGAGGTGGAGCTCGCCCTCGCCCGCTATGACGGCCGCCTCTGCTTCGCCGTGCGCGACACCGGCCAGGGCATCGATCAGGCTCAGCTCGGCCGACTGTTCGAGCGCTTCGAGCAGGTGGACGCCTCGCCCACCCGCCGCCATGGCGGAGCTGGCCTGGGCCTATCCATCGCCCGCGAGATCGCCCAGTTGATGGGCGCCGAGATCGAGGTTTCGAGCCGCCCCGGCGAGGGCTCGACCTTCACCCTCGCCGCCCCCCTCCCCCGCATCGGCGACGCCACCCCCGTCGCCCAGTCCGACTTCGCCGAGTTGGACCTGTCCGACGTGCGCCTGCTGGCCGCCGAGGACAATCCGATGAACCAGCTGGTGCTGAAGACCCTGCTCGGCCAGCACGGGCTCGATCCGGTGCTGGTGGAGACGGGCGCGCAGGCCTTGGCCGCGTGGCGCACCGGCGGCTTCGACGTGATCCTTATGGACGTGCAGATGCCGGAGATGGACGGCCCTGCCGCCGCACGCGCCATCCGCACGGAGGAAGCCGCCCGGGGCCTTCCCCGCACCCCCATCGTGGCTCTGACCGCCAACGCTATGAGCCACCAGGTGGAGGAATACTTCGCCGCCGGCATGGACCTGCACGTCGCCAAGCCCATCGAAGCTGGCCTGCTCTACGACGCCATCATCGAGGCCCTGAACAGCCGCGAGACCCGGACGGACTCCGCCGCCGCCTGACCAGGGCCGCGGCGCCGTTCTTGAAGCGGACGGAAACCCTGCCAAGCTTCCATCAGTTTGCGGGACGCCGCCCCGGAGCCTTCGTGCCTTACACCACCGCCACCCTCGACCTGACCGTCCGAAAGGGACGGCCCCTGAGGTTGGCGCTCTGCGTGCTGGCGGCGGGCTTGGCGCTGGCGCTGGGCGGGGCGATGCTGTTCCAGCAGGTGTTCTTCACAGGCCTTCCCGCCGTGCCGGACCGTAACGGCCTGTGGGGCGCGGGCCGCCCACCCGGCGTCACCTTTCTGGACAAGGACGGCCGGGTCATCGCCCACCGCGGCCCCCGCCACGGCGCGCCGGTCTCGCTGAAGGACCTGCCGCCCCATGTGCCGCGCGCCTTCCTGGCCGCTGAGGACCGCCGCTTCTACGAGCACGGCGCCGTCGACCTGCGCGGCATCGCCCGGGCGGCCAAGGTGAACCTCGAGGCCGGCCGCGCGGTCCAGGGCGGATCCACCCTGACCCAGCAACTCGCCCGCACCCTCTTCCTCGCCCCCGACAAGACCCTGCGCCGCAAGGTCCAGGAGGCCGCCCTGGCGCTCAAGCTCGAGCGGATGATGAGCAAGGATGAGATCCTCGAGCTCTACCTCAACCGCATCTACTTCGGCGACCGCGCCTACGGCCTCTCGGCCGCCGCAAAGACCTACTTCGGCAAGTCGCCCCGCGACCTGACCCTCGCCGAAGCCGCCATGCTCGCCGCCCTGCCCAAGGCGCCGACGCGCTTGGCTCTGACCAACGACCACGCCGCCGCCTGGGCGAGAGCCCAGCTGATCCTCGCCGAGATGCAGGAGCTGGGTTGGGCCGACCCGCAAGCGGTGGCCGCGGCCGGGCCGCCGCCGGTGGTCCACACGCCCGAGCCCGGCGAAGGCGACCTCGCCTGGGCCCTGGACGCCGCCGCGCTGCAGGCCGAGGAGCTGGTCGGCGCCCGCTCCCCCGACCTCGTGGTCCGGCTCACCGTCGATCCCGCCCTGCAGGCGCAGGGCGCCCGCATCGTCCGCGAGGCCGTTCGGGGCGAAGGTCGTCGCCGCGGCGCGCGGCAGGCGGCGCTGGTGGCCCTGGCGCCCGACGGGGCTATCCGGGCTATGGTCGGCGGCGTCGACCACGCCCAGAGCCCCTTCAACCGCGCCTGGCAGGCGCGCCGGCAGCCCGGCTCGGCGTTCAAGCCCTTCGTTTGGGCCGCCGCCCTGGAGCGCGGCGTCCACCCCTACGAGCTGCGGGCCGACGCGCCCGTCAGCATCGGCGGCTGGAGCCCGCAGAACTTCGGCGGCGGCTACTCCGGCGCGGTCAGCGTCGCGGAGGCCCTGCGCCGCTCGATCAACACCGTCTCAGTGCGTCTGGCCCGCGAGGCCGGCGTCGAGCGGGTGGCCGAACTCTCCCAGCGGTTCGGCCTGGCCGCCATCCCGGACAATCCCGGCCCGTCCATCGCGCTCGGCGCCTACGAGGTCACCCTGCTGGAGCTGACCAGCGCCTACCAGGTGTTCCAGAACGGTGGGATCCAGCGCCCGCCCTACCTGATCGCCAGCATCGCCAACGCCCGCGGCGACCTCCTCTACGCCCGCACCCCCACCGCCGGCGCCCCCGCCTACAATGAAGCGCAGGCCGCCCAGATGGTGCGCATGATGCAGGGCGTGATCGGCTCAGGCACCGGCAAGCGCGCCGCCTTCGGCCGCATCGCCGCCGGCAAGACCGGCACCAGCCAGGACCACCGCGACGCCTGGTTCGTCGGCTTCTCGCCCGACTGGGCGGTCGGCGTCTGGGTCGGCAATGACGACAACCGTCCGATGCGCCGCGTCGTCGGCGGCGAGCTGCCGGCGGTGGTCTGGCGCCGCTTCATGATTGCCGCCCACGCCGGCCTGCCGGCCCGCGGCTTCGACTGGATGCCTCAGGCCGCGCCCCCGCCGCCGGACTGGGCCGAGGAGGATCCCGGCCCGCCCACAGACGGCGAGGAGGTCATCGACGAGACCATTGAGGTCGCGGAATACCCTGAGGGCGAGGTGCGGATCTGGCCGCCCCAGCGCGGCCGGGAGGACGAGCCCGAGCCGTACGCGGACGAGGCGGACGAGGCCGAGCCGCCCTACCGCCCGCCCTACGGCCCGATGGACCTGGACCGGCCGCCCCGCTGGAACGGCTCCAGCTACTGGTGAGGCCTACTCGGCCGCCCAGGCCAGCGGCCGGCCGCGGGTAAGCGCGGTCTTGCCGGCCAGCGACAGCTTGGCCGCCTCGTACTCGTTCGCCAGCCGCTCCACGAGCTCGCCGGCCGAGGGGATGTCGCTCAACGCGCCGATGCCCTGGCCGCAGCCCCAGATGTCGCGCCACGCCTTGGCCTTCTGGTTGCCGCCGGAGCCGAAGTTCATCTTCGAGGGATCGGCCTCGGGCAGGTTGTCGGGGTCCAGCCCCGCCGCCTCGATGGACGGGCGCAGGTAGTTGCCGTGCACCCCGGTGAACAGGTTGGTGTAGACGATGTCGTCGCCCGAACTGGCGACGATCATGTCCTTGTAGCCCTGGGCGGCGTTGGCCTCCTTGGTCGCGATGAAGGCCGAGCCGATGTAGGCCAGGTCCGCGCCCATCGCCTGGGCCGCCAGCACCGCTCCGCCGTTGGCGATGGCGCCCGACAGCGCGATCGGCCCGTCGAACCACTGGCGCAGCTCCTGTACGAAGGCGAAGGGCGAGAGCTTGCCCGCGTGTCCGCCGGCTCCCGCCGCCACCGGGATCAGGCCATCCGAGCCCTTCTCCACCGCCTTGCGGGCGAAGCGGTCGTTGATCACGTCGTGAAGGGTGATCCCGCCGTAGCTGTGCACGGCGGCGTTCACGTCCTCGCGCGCGCCCAGCGAGGTGATCACGATCGGCGCCTTGTACTTCACCGTCAGCTCGACGTCCTGCTCGAGCCGGTCGTTGGTCTTGTGGACGATCTGGTTGACCGCGAACGGCGCAGACGGGGTGTCCGGGTGCGCCCGGTCCCAGGCCGCCAGCTCCTCGGTGATTTGCGCCAGCCACTCGTCGAGCTGGCTCGCCGGCCTCGCGTTCAGCGCCGGGAAGGACCCGACCACCCCGGCCTTGCACTGGGCGATCACCAGTTCGGGCCCGGAGATGATGAACAGCGGCGAGCCAATGACCGGCAGGCGCAGACGGTTTTCGAGGGCGGCAGGAAGGGCCACGGGCAAGCTCCGGTTCGGTTTACGATTTACAGCGTAAGACGATCACCGCGCGAACCGCAAGCCT
>NZ_DATAGM010000288.1:0-10426 GCF_036263695.1 Phenylobacterium sp. | reverse complement strand
GCATGCGGAAGTAGTCGCGCAGGTCCCTCTCGGTGGTGATGCACATCGCGCGGGCGGCGATGCGCAGCAGGCCGCGCTGGGCCTCGTCGCGCGGCGGGGTCGGGGTCTCGACGACGGCGCGGGGCAGCACCTTCTCCGGCAGGCCATAGACCCGCTCGAAGCTGTTGCGGCGGGTGGCGGTGGTGAGCCGGCCCGTCCAGAACAGGCCCTCCAGCGCCCGCTTCGGCTCGTTCCACCCCCACCACTTCTCGCGTTTCTTCTGGCCCCACTCAAAGTCGGAGGCGGCGAGCGGCCCTCGGGTGCGGATCTCCTCCAGGGTGCGGTCGATGAGCTGCGGATGGTCGCGCAGGAACCGCGCGATGCCGGTCCAGACGCCGACGCCCTCCGCCGCGTCCGCCATCCGCCAGCGCAGCAGCGGCTGGGTGGCCGGCGGGATCAGCGAGGCCTCGTGGGCCCAGTATTCGATCAGTTTCGGCTTCTTCCCCCAGGCGAGCTCGTCGATCAGCGGCCGCGGATAGGCGCCGAGCCTTGCGAACAGCGGCAGGTAGTGGGTGCGCGAGACGACGTTG
Source organism: Phenylobacterium sp. (assembly GCF_036263695.1). Lineage (GTDB taxonomy): Bacteria > Pseudomonadota > Alphaproteobacteria > Caulobacterales > Caulobacteraceae > Phenylobacterium. Next base: position 9,857 of record NZ_DATAGM010000288.1, on the reverse strand, counting down.
ACGCTGTCGATCTGGATGACGCCGAGCCGCTCGATCATCCGCATCAGCTGCCGCGGGCCGATTGGGCCCTCGGGGCGCGGCCCCGCCAGCCCCTGGGCGGCGAGGGCGATGCGCCGGGCTTGCCCGGCGGTGAGGGTCTCGGTGGGGCCGGGCGCGCTCATCGGGAGAGATCAAGCACGGCTGTAACGCCCCCATCAACCGCTCATCCCGACGCAAGTCGGGATCCATCCGGCCGCCGGGCCGGCGCAGACCCCGTATTGGATCCCGGCTTTCGCCGGGATGAGCGGTGGAGTTAAACGGAGCCATGATCCGCCTGAACGTCGCCGAGCCGCTCGCCACGGACGCCCAGATCGCTCTGGGGCCTGAGCAGAGCCACTACCTGTCCTCGGTGATGCGCCGCCAGCCGGGCGACGCCCTGCTGCTGTTCAACGGCGCCGATGGGGAGTGGCTCGGCATCGTGCTGGACGTGCGCAAGAAGGGCGTGGTCCTGCAGGTGAAAGAGAAGGTGCGCGATCAGATCGCCGCGCCCGACCTCGAGCTTGTGGTGGCGCTGGTCAAGCGCGCCCGGCTGGAGACCATCGTCGAGAAGGCCGCCGAGCTCGGCGCGGCGCGGGTGCGCCTGGTGATCACCGAGCGGACCAACGCCGACCACGCCAAGGTCGCCCGGCTGCAGGCCATCGCCGTCGAGGCCGCCGAGCAAACCGGCCGGCTCGACGTGCCGCAGGTGCTGGAACCGGTAAAGCTGCCGAGGCTCGTGCAGGGCTGGGACGCGGGCCGCCGCCTGCTGTTCTGCGACGAGGGTGGGGACGCCGCGCCGGCCCTGCAGGCGCTGTCCGAACAGCCGGCCGGGTCCTGGGCCGTGCTGATCGGGCCGGAGGGCGGCTTCTCGCCGGTCGAGCGCGAGGTCCTGCGGGCGCTGCCCTACGCCACGGCGGCCTCGCTCGGCCCCAGGATCCTGCGCGCCGACACCGCCGCCATCGCTGCGCTCACGCTTTGGCAGGCGGCGCTTGGGGACTGGCGCACTTGAGGTTTCGCCGGTTGGCGCCCACCTGCCTGACAGCGTAAGGAACGCCGCCGGCCGCCAGGAGCGTCCTGCATGGTATTGGGGAGGGGTGTGGATGGCCGACGCCGCGTGCGAGGATCGTCCCCTGACGTTCGAGGACCTGGTCCGCTGGTTCGAGGCCGGCTGCAAGCCGCCGTCCGAACACCTGGTGGGCGCCGAGCACGAGAAGTTCGTCTTCCGCCGGGCTGACCTGGGTCCCGTGCCCTATGACGGTCCGGCCGGCATCAAGGCCCTGTTGGAAGGGCTGATGCGGTTCGGCTGGAAGGGCGTCTACGAGGGCGAGAACGTCATCGCCCTGGAGCGCGGCAAGGCCAACGTCTCCCTCGAGCCGGGCGGCCAGTTCGAGCTCTCCGGCGCGCCGCTCGCCACCATGCACGAGATCTGCGAGGAGACCGGCGCCCACCTGCAGGAGATCAAGGTCGTCGCCGACGAGCTGGGCCTCGGCTTCCTGGGGCTCGGCTTTACGCCGGTGTGGCGGCGCGAGGACGTGCCGGTGATGCCCAAGGGCCGCTACAAAATCATGCGGCAGTACATGCCGAAGGTCGGCGGCATGGGCCTGGACATGATGTTCCGCACCTGCACCGTGCAGGCGAACCTCGACTATTCGTCCGAGGCGGACATGGTGGCCAAGTTCCGCACCAGCCTTGCTTTGCAGCCGATCGCCACCGCCCTGTTCGCCAATTCGCCGTTCACTGAGGGCAAGCCGAACGGCTTCCTCTCGGGCCGGGCCAACGTCTGGACCGACACCGACCCGGACCGCACGGGCATGCTGCACTTCGTCTTCCAGCCGGGGTTCGGCTTCGAGACCTACGCCCGCTACGCGCTCGGCGTGCCTATGTATTTCGTCAAGCGCGACCGCTACATCGACGTGGCCGGGCGCGCGTTCGGCGACTTCATGAAGGGCGAGCTGGCCGAGCTGCCGGGCGAGACGCCGAGCCTGAAGGACTGGGCCGACCACACGTCCACCATCTTCCCGGAAGTGCGACTGAAACAGTACCTGGAGATGCGCGGCGCCGACGCCGGCCCCTGGAGCCGGCTCTGCGCGCTCCCGGCGCTGTGGACCGGCATCTTCTATGACCCGCCGTCGCTGGCGGCGGCCTGGGACCTCTGTAAGGACTGGACCACCGACGAGCACGACCAGGTCCGCGCCGACGTCGCCCGTCTGGGCTTGAGGGCCGAGGTCGGCGGGCGGACGGTGCAGGACATCGCCAAGGACATGCTGGCCATCTCCCGCCAGGGGCTGAAGAACCGCAATCGCCTCTCCGGCGGCCTGGTGGACGAGACCGGCTACCTCTCCGACCTCGATGAGATCGCCGAGAGCGGGATCACCCCGGCCGAGCGTCTGCTCGAGGCCTACCACGGGCCATGGCAGGGCGACGTGAGCAAGGTCTTCGAGGCCTTGGCCTACTAGGTGCGGTAGGGACCGTGCAGCTGCCCAAGTACGCGGTCCTGGAGAACGAGCGGCGGTTCCTCGTGCGGCCGCAGGCGGTGGAAGCGCTGGCCATCTCGCGCCGACGGCTGATCGAGGACCGCTACCTGACCGGCGGGCGCATGCGGCTGCGGGCCATCACCGACGAGGCGAGCGGCCAGCGCGAGTTTAAGCTCTGCAAGAAGTATGGCTCGGCCGACGCGGTATCAGAGCCGATCGTCAACATATACCTGTCGGAAGCGGAGCACGCGGCGTTCGCCATCCTGCCGGGGGCGGATATCGCCAAGCGACGTTGCTCCGTCGAGCACGCCGGCCGGATTTTCAGCCTCGATCTGTTCCTCGGGCGGCTGGACGGCCTCGCTATCTGCGAAGCCGAGGCGGCGACCCGCGAGGGCATCATAGCCCTTGCCTTTCCGCCCTGGGCCGCGGTCGAGATCACCGCCGACCTGTTCTTCTCCGGGGCCGCCCTGGCGGTGACTCCTGCCGCGGACGTTCGGCGAAGGGCGGCCGAACTCCTCGCCTGATCATCGTCGCGAAGCGTGTGCGGGGGCGGGCGGAGGCTACGACTCCGGATCGGCCACGTTTTGCCGCCAGCGTTCGCCCTGGCTGTAGCCGGCGCCGGTGTCGGTGTGCTTGACCACCTCGTCGACGCGGGCTCGGTCCTCGTCCCTGTGATGATCGATGGTCCGCGCGACCTTCTCGTCCACCTCGTAGACGTCCACCATCTTCGGGTCGAAGGCGATGCGGCTGGAGATGTCGGCGACGTCGTCTATCGGGTCCTCGTAGCTCCAGACGGCGTTCTCGGCGAGGTTGCCGTCCATCAGCAGGGTGTAATAGGTCGCCTGGCCCTTGTAGGGGCAGCGGGTCGTCTTGTCGGTGCGCGACATGTACTCCATCGAGACCGCTCCGCGTGGGAAGTAGACGACCGGGTTCAACCCCTCCTCGTGCAGGATCAGCGCGTCGTCGCTGTCCGCGATCAGATGGCCGGCGAAGAGGGCCCGCCAGCGGCGGCCGGCGCGTTCCAGTCGGATGGGGTTCGTCATGGCGCAGTCCTCCTGTCGGGAAGGTCAACGCGCAAGGCCCGGCCTAGCTCCGCGGGGCGCCGGCTTGCTTGTGCTTGCGCCCCTTGCATGGTTCTCTCCCGGCAAACCGTTGCGGTGCAGGTAGAAATTCCCTGTCCGCCGAGCAACAGGGACCGAAAAGGCCTCGTATGATCATCATCCTCATCGGGATTCTCATCACCCTCGCCACCGGGATCCCGGTGTTGCTGCAGATGCTGCGCAACCATCCGCGCGGCCTGATGATCCTGTTCTTCGCGGAGATGTGGGAGCGGTTCTCCTACTACGGGATGCGCGGCATCCTGATCTTCTACCTGACGCAACACCTGCTGTTCGACGACGAGACGGCGGGCGCCCAGTACGGCTCCTACACCTCGCTCGTCTACCTGCTGCCGCTGATCGGCGGCATCCTGGCCGACCGCTTCCTGGGCACCCGCAAGGCGATCCTGTTCGGCGCCGTGCTGCTGGTGCTCGGCCACTCGACGATGGCGATCGAGGGGCGGCCCAGCCAGGAGACGCTGGTCTACGCCGGCCAATCCTATCCCATCATCACAGAAGGCCGGATGGACGACCGCAAGGCGTTCATCGAGGTCGGAGGACAGCGGCTCGAGTTCGCCCAAGGCGCCGCGGGCCTCGAGGTGAAGGGGATGACCGCCGCCTCGCCGCTCCCGCCGGTGCTGCCGCAGGGCTCCTACACCGTCACCAAGAGCGAGGACCCGATCGGCAAGAACGCCTTCTACCTGGCGGTCTCGCTGATCATCATGGGTGTCGGTTTCCTCAAGCCGAACATCTCGACCATCGTCGGCCAGCTCTATCCGCAGGGCGATCCGCGGCGGGATAGCGGCTTCACCCTGTACTACTACGGCATCAATCTCGGCGCCTTCTGGGCCTCGGTGCTCTGCGCCGCGCTCGGGCAGCAGGTGGGCTGGTGGGCCGGCTTCGGCCTGGCCGGGATCGGCATGCTGGCCGGCCTGCTCGTCTTCATCTGGGGCAAGCCGCATTTGCAGGGCAAAGGCGAGCCGCCGAACCCTGAGCGCCTGCGCCAGCCCTTCCTCGGTCCGCTCAGCCGCGAGTGGGTGATTTACATCGCCTCGATCATCGGCGTCGGCGGCGTCTGGCTGCTGGTGCAGCGCAACGACCTGGTCGGCTGGGGCCTGGGGATCTGCACCATCCTGTCGTTGGCGTTCATCGTCTACTTCCTGATCTTCAAGTGCAGCCGCATCGAGCGTGAGCGGATGATGCTGGCGCTGGTGCTGATCTTCGGGGCGGTGGTGTTCTTCACCCTGTTCGAACAGGCCGGCACCTCGCTGAACCTGTTCGCCGCCCGAAACGTCGACCTGATGGGCGTGCCCGCCGCCCAGGTGCAGTCGTTCAACGCCGGCTTTATCCTGATCTTCGCGCCGATCTTCGCGGCCATGTGGGCCTGGCTGGCCCAGCGCAAACGCGACCCGAACCCGGTGATGAAGTTCGGGCTGGGCCTTATCCAGGTCGGACTCGGCTTCATGATCGTGGTCTGGGGCGCGGGGATGGCCGACGCCGACTATCGCCTGCCGTTGATCCTGCTGGGCCTGCTCTACCTGCTGCACACCACGGGCGAGCTATTCCTCTCGCCGGTAGGCCTGTCGGAGATCACCAAGCTGTCGGTGGCCTCGATCGTCTCCTTCATGATGGCGGTCTGGTTCCTGTCCTCGTCCATCGCTCAATACGTCGGCGGCATCATCGCCGGCCACGCGGGGACCGAAACGGTCGGCGGCCAGGTGCTGGACTCGGCTGCGGCGCTGCGGAGCTCGCTGGAGGTGTTCAACATGCTCGGCTTGTGGGGCATGGGCATCGGCGTCGCCTTCATCGCCCTTAGCTTCTTCATCAAGCACTGGGCGCATGGCGTGAACGAGCCCGGCGGCGGCGCCCAGCCCGAGCCGATCGCCCCGGTCCTCGACGGCGAGCGCCAGGCGGTGAGCCCGGCGGCGGTCAGAAGGGATCAGGGATAGGAGTTTCCCTCCCCTTCAGGGGAGGGTCGACGATGCAAAGCATCGGCGGGGTGGGGAGTGACGCCTGCAAGGCCAGGACACCCTCACCCGGTCCGGTCGCTTCGCTCCGGGCCACCCTCCCCATGAAAGGGAGGGAAGGAAGGCCCTAGCTTCCGAACAGCTTGCGTACGACCACGAAGAAGAACGGCTTCACCTGCACGTCGCGGTCGTCGACGTAGGCGATCGGGCTCTGGCCCCGCAGGCCGGTCCATACCGTGCGGGTGCGGCGCGCGCCCCGGCCGATGGGGTTCTGGATCTCGCCGCGAATGATCCAGCCGGGCGGCTTGTACTCGGCGAACAGCACCGTCCAGGCCTTCAGCTTGTAGGTGTTGATCTCGGTCAGGCCATAGGTCGTCTCCCGGAAGGCGCTGTAGGCGTCGATGCCCCAGCCGAGTCGCCGCTCAGGGAAGTCTTGGGTGAAGTGGGCCTCCCACTCGAGCGGCTTAACCAGCGAGATCTCGCGCGGAAGCCCCGTCGGTGGGTCGATCACCTCCGTCCAGCGGCGGGTCGCCTGCCCCTTCAGCAGGGCGTTCGACAGGCCGAAACGGTCCAGGGGCAGGGTGAGGCTGACGATCGCCTCGTCCCGCGTGCCGTCGCCGAGGTTGCCGGGCGCCTCGAAGCCGAGGATCGCGACGCGGTCGACGACCTCGCTGATCTCCACGTGGCGGCCGGTGAACGACACCGAGCCGTTGCTCCAGAACCGCCGCTCGTAGGCGACCTCGAAGATGTCCTCCTGCTGCGGCTCCAGGTCGGGGTTCCCGGCCACCACCTGCTGCCCGACCTGGCTGGCGGCGGTGAAGTCCTCGAAGCGGAGCTGGCCGACGTAGCGCTCCAGCCGCACCCGCACCTGGTTCTGCGGGTTGGGCGACCAGACCACGATCAGCCGCGGCTTCGGGTAGCGCAGGGTCTTCTCCAGCACCACGTCGCCGGAGGAGGTGACGGTAGACTGCTCGATGCGGATTCCCGCCTCGGCGCTGAGCGCTGGCGACGGACGCCAGGAGGCCGTGGCGAAGACCTCGCTCCGCTCCTCCTCGACCAGCACGTTGGCCGCGGGGAGCGGCACGGCCACGCCGTTTCGGGCGAGTCGCGTCTCGCTCTCCAGCGAGTTGAACGCCATCTCGAAGCCGCCCTTCAGCGAGAGCAGCGGGTGGGCCTGCAAGGTCAACTCGCCCCGGCCGATGGTCTCCTGGGTGTCCTTCTCCAGGCGGAGGGCCTGATCGAAGGCGAGGAGGTCCTGGAATTGGTCGGTCTCGGAGTCCTGGGCCTGGCGGATGAAGATGCCGTCGAAGGTCAGCCGCTCGGTGATCGGTCGCGACCAGCGCGCGCCGATCTCCCGCTGCAGGTTTTTGGTCTTGTTGACGAAGCTCTCGAAGCCCCCCGCCGGCACGTCGAGCTTCTGGTACTCGTGGCTTGAGCCCGGGTTGACGAACAGGCGGCCGTTTACACGCAGCTTGCCGCCGAACGCCGGCGTTTCGTAGGCGCCGGTGAGGTTGTAGCGCGAGCCGTGACCCCAGGCGTAGATGCCGCCCTGGATCAAGGGGACTCCCGACGGGCTGATCCGCAGTCGCGCGCCGTCGCCCACGTTGTCGGAATACCCGCTGCCGCCGGAGACCAGGGCCTCGATGCGGCGGCCGTTCCAGCGGCGGGAATACTCCAGGCGCGCGCCGTTCAGGTGGCGGCCGTCGGGGCTGTAGTGCTCGTGGACCTGGAACAGGCCCTGGGAGCTGGCGTCGGTGCGCTGGACGATGTTGGCGACGACCGGCTTGCCCTGCATGTCGATCCCCGGCGCGCCGCCGCGAATCACGTCTATCCGGGAGACGGAGGAGGCGGGGATGCGCTTGAGGGTGTCCTCCAGCGCCTCGGTCTTGGCGGCCGGCCGGTCGCCGTTGATCAGCACGTTGCCGGCCCCGCCCGCGAAGCCGCGCACCGTCTCGCCCTTGTCGAAGGTGAAGCCGGGCAGGCGGGAGATCATGTCGAAAGCGGTCTGAGGCCGGGCCTCGGCGAAATACTCCGCCGGATAGGAGCTCACGCCCCGCTGTCCCTCCGCCGGCGCCGCAGGCGGCGGAGCGGGCGCGGCCGGCGGCGCGACATCACCGGGCTCCGCAGCGGCCAGCGCCGCGGCCAAAGTGGCGGACAGGAACATGGACTCAGGGCTCCCCAGACGCTTGGGTAGCCCGCCGGACGTTGTTCGGCGAAGCTTAAATTTACAGCGTTCGCTGGTTTTTCCGTCAGGTGCGGCTTTCGCGCGACAAGGGTCGGCGAACGGGTTGCCCGGGCTAAGGGGGCCGAGCTACCGGCCCTTCGCTTGCGCTCCGGGCGTCCGTCGGTGCGATCGACCCGGATAGATCGCTCGGCTTCGCTGACGGCGCCTCACCCCCCGAAGCTCTTCCGCACGCGGACATAGAACATCCGGCCGAACTGCAAATCGCGGTCAAAGACCTCGGGGGCGAGGGTTACGTCGCGGCCGCCGGGGTAGACGTAGCGGGTCCGGCGCTGGCCCCGTTCGCCGGCGTTCTGGACGGCGAGGCGGACGTTGATGTCCGGCCGCGGGCGGACCTCCGCGAACAGCTCCACCCAGGTCTTCAGCTTGACCACATCGATTTCGTCGAAGCGGTAGTAGGTCTCGCGCCAGGCGCCGAACACATTGACGCCCCAGGTGGTGTTCAGCCGCGGTAGGTCGTGGGTGAAGTGGGCCTCCCACTCCAGCGGCCGAAGACCCGAGATCTCGCGCGTCTGCAGCGTCGTGGGGTCGGTCACCTCCGAGCGGCGCCAGGTCGATTCGGCCTGCAACTGGGCGCCTTTGAGCCCCAGCCTGGCGAGCGGCAGGGTGAGGTTCACGGCCAGCTCGTCGCGGGTCCCGTCGCCGATGTTGGCGGGGGCGTCGAACACCCCGTCCACGGTGCGGATTGGCGCGCGGTCGATCACGTCGGTGAGGTTCGACCGGCGGGCGGTCAGAACGACTGCGCCGCCGTCCCAGAATCGGCGCTCCAGGGCCGCCTCGACGACCCACTCCTGCTCAGGGTCGAGGTCGGGGTTGCCGGCCGTCAGCGTGCTGGAGTTCACCGAGTCGGAGGAGACGAAGTCCTCGAAGTCCAGCTGGCCCACCACCCGCTCGATGCGCAGCCGCACCTGGGTCCTGTCGGTCGGCGCCCAGGTGAGGGCGGCGCGCGGCTTCAGGAAATAGAGCGTCTTCTCGAGCTCGACATCGCCTTCCGCGGAGATGCTGGAGCCCTCGTAGCGCAGGCCGCCTTCCAGGGTGAGCTTGCGGTGCGCCTGCCAGACCGCCTTGGTGAAGACCTCGCCGCGCTTCTCCTCGACCCGCACGTCGCCGGCCGGGACGTCGATCGCCTGGCCGTCGACGGCCAGGCGGGTCACGCCCTCCAACCAATTGAAGGCGCCTTCCGCGCCCGCCTCCAATGAGAGCTGGTCGGATTGGCGGTAGGAAACCTTGGCCCGGCCAATGCTCTCCCCGGTGTCGGAATCGCGGGTGAAGCGGACGTCCTCGCCGGGCGCTTCGAAGTTGGAGCTGATCTGTTGCGACTCGGTCTGCTGGATGCCGACCAGCTCCAGCGCCGTACGGGCGCCGAAGTTGCGGGAATAGCGGCCGCCAAGCTCGGTGGAAACGGTATCCACCTCGTCGAGACCACGGGCGACGTACGGGGTCGGGAAGGTCACCCGGCCCAGCTCGTCGTATTCGTACACTTCCGCGAACAGCCGCCCGTTCACCCGCAGCTTGCCGCCGGCCAACGGCGTTTCGATGGCGCCGGTGACGTTGACATTGCGCACGTCGCCGTCGGTGTCGAGGAAGGCGGACTCGAGCAGCCGGCCGTCGGGCGCCAGGTGTATGGCCGGTCCCTCCCCCGCACCATCGTCGATGCCTTCCCCGCCGACGACGCCCGCTTCCCACGAGGTCGCGCCCCACTTGCCGGAGCCCTCCAGCCGCGCGCCCTGGGCCATGCGGCCGTCGTACGCCGCGTTGTTGGAGAGCGCCGCGAGGCCCCGGAAGCCGCCGCCCTGCTTGCGGATCACGTTGGCGATCACCGACTGCCCCTGCATGTCGATGCCAGGAGCGCCGCCGCGGATCAGGTCAATGCGCTCCACCTGCGAGAACGGGATGCGGCGCAGGATGGATTCCAGGTTGTCGCTCTTCGACGCCGGCCGCTCGGCGTCGATCAGCACGTTGCCCGCCGCGCCCTCGAAGCCGCGCACCTCTGCGCCGCCGCTGAAGGTGAAGCCGGGCACCCGCGCCAGCATTTCGAAGGCGTTGCCCGGGGCGAAGC
>NZ_DATAGM010000287.1:0-3850 GCF_036263695.1 Phenylobacterium sp. | reverse complement strand
CGCCTTTGCCGATCAACTGTGCAGAGATGATCGAGTCTGCCTATATTCTGAGCACCCAAGGTTAAATCTTATCGTTACTTTTCGGTGTTCCGGTGGGGCCAAATAGAACCGGCGGATTCGGGGAATAGGGCGGTGGAGCAGCGCGATGACGACCTGCGGCCCGAGCGGATACTGGAGCTCTCCAAGCGGCTGAGCGACGTCGCGGGGCTGCGGATCGGCGAGATCGCCGCCGTCAACCGGATGGCCAAGATGCTGTCGGTCAACGCCATGATCGTCGCGGCGCGGGCCGGCGAGGCCGGCAGGGGCTTCGCGGTGGTGGCCCAGGAATTCAAGAAGATCTCAGATGACATCGACGCGGTCGCCGCCTCCATGGAGAGCGAGGTGGCGACGGACCTGGCCGAGCTGACCAGCGTCGGCGGCGGCATCCTGGAGCACCTGCGCGGCCAGCGGCTGACCGACCTGGCGCTGAACGCCATCGAGATCGTCGACCGCAACCTCTACGAACGGACCTGCGACGTGCGCTGGTGGGCGACCGACCCGGCGGTGGTGGAGTGCCTGGCCGATCCGTCCCCCGAGCGTGCCCGCTACGCCACCAGGCGGCTGGGGGTGATCCTCGACGCCTACACCGTCTACCTCGACCTGTGGATCTGCGACGCCGAGGGCCAGGTGGTGGCGACCGGCCGGCCCGAGCGGTACCCGGGCGCGGCCCGCGCCTCGGCGGCCAGCTCGCCGTGGTTCAAGCAGGCGATGCGCACCGCCACCGGCATGGACTTCGCAGCCTGCGACGTGGTGGCGGAGCCGGCGCTGAACGGCGCGCCCGTGGCCACCTACGCGACCGCCATCCGGGCCAGGGGCGAGGCCAAGGGCAAGATCCTGGGCGTGCTGGGCATCCACTTCGACTGGCGCCCCCAGGCCCAGGCGGTGGTCGACGGCGTGCGGCTGACGGAGGGCGAGCGGGCCAGGTCCCGGGTGCTGATCCTCGACGCTTCGCACCGGGTGCTGGCCGCCTCCGACGGCAAGGGCGTGCTGACGGAGAAGATCGCGCTGGACGTCTCGGCCGGCCCGATGGGCTGCTACACCGCCGACGGGCGCACGGTGGGTTATGCGCTGACCCCCGGCTACGAAACCTACAAGGGCCTGGGCTGGTACGGCTGCGTGCAGCAGGTGGCGGAGGCGCCAGGCGTGGGCGAGGCGGAGGCGCGGCGGGCGGCTTAGCCCGCCTCAGCGGCGCTTGCCGAGCTCGGCGGCGATGTCCTTGGTGAGGCGGCCGACCTTGCGGTGGGCGGCGGTGAGCTGGTCGCGGGTCACGCCCCAACGCTTCATCCAGTATTCCACGGCCTTGCGCTCGGACAGGTCGAGCCGGTCCTTGTCGATGAAGCCGCGCTTGTCCTTCAGGCCGGCCATGGCGCGCTAGCGCTTCAGCCAGGGCTTGGAGGCGCCGGTCGGCATGCCCGCCTGCTCGCGCTTCACCTTGGCCCCAGGCGTCTTCGGCCGCGCCTCCTGCGCCGCCTTCTTCAGGCGCAGCGCCCGCTGCATGGGCGTTTCGTCAGGGGCGTCGGGTCGGTCGGTCATGGGACGGGGTGTAGCATAGGTGAGGGCGGGGAGGGGCGGATTTGCTATCGAGCGCCCTGCACGGCCGGCGCCGGTTGCCGGCGCAGGATCTTCTCCATCGCCTTGCCCTTGGCGAGTTCGTCGATGAGCTTGTCGAGGTAGCGGATTTCCCGCATCAGCGGCTCGGCTATCTCTTCGACGCGGACGCCGCAGATCACGCCTTTGATCTCGGCGCGGGCGGGGTTCAGCCTCGGGGCCTGGGCGAAGAAGGTCTCGAAGTCGGTCTTGCTCGCAAGGTGGGCGTCGAGCTGCGCCTGGCTGAAGCCGGTCAGCCAGCGGATGATCTCGTCGACCTCGGCCTTGGTGCGTCCCTTCTTCTCCGCCTTGGCGACGTAGTGCGGGTACACGCTGGCGAAGCTGGTGGTGTAGATCCGGTGCTTGGTCATCTAATCGGCTCCGTCCGGGCTGCCGGCGATGTTAGCACCGCTTAGAGGAGTTTGGGCTGGGCCGGCGGCGCATTTGCGCCCGGCGCGTGTTGCCCCCGGCGGCGCAACTCGGTCTGGGCGGTGAAGCGGACGTCGGCGTCGCGATCTTTGGCCATGGCCTGAAGCGTCTCGGTCTGCAGGGCCGACCAGGGCGCGCCGCGCTGGGGACCGCTGGGCACGCGCGGGAGGAGGCCGGGCTCCCGGCTCCAGGCGATGAGCTGCGCCAGGGAGGCCTCGTTCAGCATGTCGCGCAGGTGGTGGGCGGTGACGTAGGCGTCCGGGAGGGCGCGGTGGGCGGGCAGGCCCGCTTCGTGGACCAAGCCGTGCGGCATGCGCTGGTAGCGCAGCATTTGGTTGGAGAAGCTTGGAAGCTGCGGCCAGAGCCTGAGCGCGCACTTCCAGGTGCAGATCCAATCGACCTCGCCGGTCAGCTTGGGCCGGCAATACCTCTGCTCGAACGCGGCCCGATGTGCGGCCAGCGCTAGGACGCCGCCGGGCGGGCGCAGGACCTCCGGAGCGACCAGCTTCCAGTATGGGGCCGAGGCGACGTCGGCGTCGCGGATGTGGTGGATGGCCATGGTCTCGGGAGAGATCGGCCGGCCGGGATTGACGAACAGGGCGCCCCGTTCGCCCGCGACTCGCCAGGCGCCGTCCGGACCCTGCTCGAGGTCCTGCCAGCCGATCTCGCAGACGTCGTAGGGGCCGCCGCCGGCGGTCTCCAAGTCGATGACGCGGACGCGGGCAGGCGACGGGCTCAAGAGGAACAGCTCTCCGGTTCGCATTTGAGATAGGCGCGCTCGGACGCAATGCGAGAACCGCGGCTTCGGCCGAGAGCCGAGGCCTGCTATCTGGTGAAGCCTGGGCTGAAGGGGCGTGGGCTGTCGTGAAGGTGCTGATCGTCGGCGGCTACGGAGTCTTCGGCGGCCGGCTTGCGCGCCTGCTCGCCGACGAGCGGCAGGTGCGGCTGGTGATCGCGGGACGCTCGGCCGAGAAGGCGCAGGCCTTCTGCGCCTCCCAGCTGGCAGGCGCGAACTGCGAGGCCGCACGGTTCGATCGCGAGGGCGATGTCACGGCGCAGCTGCGCCAGATCGGGCCCGACGTCATCGTCGACGCGAGCGGTCCCTTTCAGGCGTACGGGACGGACCCCTACCGGCTCGTGAGGGCGGCCATGGGGCTTGGGATCTCCTACCTCGATCTGGCGGACGGGGCGGATTTTGTGGAGGGGGTGGCTGCCTTCGACCGCGAGGCTCGGCCGGCCGGCGTGTCCGTCCTCTCCGGCGTCAGCAGCTTTCCCGTCCTGACCGCCGCTGTGGTGCGCGCTCTGTCGGAGGACCTTGAGAGCATCGACTCGGTGGAGGCCGGCATCGCGCCGTCTCCTTACGCGGGCGTCGGCGAGAACGTTATCCGCGCCATCGCCGGCTATTCCGGAAAGCCGGTGAAGCTCAGGCGCGGGGGCCGGGACGCCTACGGCCACGGCATGGCCGAGAGCCGCCGGTATGTGATCCGCCCGCCTGGCTGTGTCCCGCTCCCGAGCTTGCGATTCTCCCTGGTCGACGTGCCCGACCTGCGCGTGTTGCCGAAGCTCTGGCCCGAGCTCGCCGAGGTCTGGATCGGGGCGGGGCCCGTGCCGGAGAGCCTGCACAGGATGCTGAACGGCCTGGCCTTGCTGGTGCGCTGGCGGGTGCTGCCTAGCCTTCGTCCGTTCGGCGGCCTGTTCTATCGAGCGATCAACATCCTCAGGTGGGGCGAGCATCGCGGGGGGATGTATGTGGAGATCAAGGGCCAGCGGGGCGGCGAGGCGGTGACCCGCTCCT
>NZ_DATAGM010000286.1:0-1760 GCF_036263695.1 Phenylobacterium sp. | reverse complement strand
CTGGAGGACTGGCGGGCCCAGGCCCTGCGGGTCGCGGCAGCCTTCGGCGAGGAGGGGATGGACGCCGCTGCGCTCGGCGAGGAGGAGGCCGTCTCCAAGGCGCTGCGCCACCACGCCGGCGATGAGGACCTCAGCGGGCTCGGCGAGACCGGCCAGCTGGCCGCCCGCCTGACCGGCTGGATGGAGCGCGCCTGCGCCGACGCCGCCCCGCCGCTCGAGGAGATCGACGGCATCGCCGCCGACTTCGCCGCCATGAAGCGGCGCCTAGGCGGGCTCGTCTCGCCGATCGCCCGTGACCTCGACCAGACGCGGGCGGACCTGCACTTCCAGCGCCAGCTGGTGGGCTTCCAGCGCAACCGGCTGGAGAACGAGGTCCGCGCCGTCGCCGCCGAGCTGCACGCTGCCCGCGCCGAGCGCGACGAGCTCGCCCGTCGCCTGGAGCAGGCCCCCGCGGCGGCCGCCGCGCCGGCTGCGCCGCCGCGCCCCGACATCTCCGGCCAGACGCCGCCCGACAAGCTGATCGAGCGCTTCCACCGCCCCGAGTACCGGCAGGTCTGGATCGCGCTCGACCCGGAGTTCTACCTGACGAGCTACCCGGACGTGCGCGGCGCCGATCCGGTCGCCCACTACCTTGACATCGGCTGGCGAGAGGGGCGGGACCCCAACCCCTGGTTCTCCACGCGGGCCTATCTCGAGGCCAAGCCGCAGCTGGTGGCGCTGGGGATCAATCCCCTGGTGGACTACCTGCGTGGCGGCATGGACGCGCCGCCCAAGCCGCAGCCGCCGACGGCCGTGGCGCCCTCGAAGGCCGTCCCCGAGCTGAGCTTCGACGAGCAGCGGTCGGTGGTGGAGCCGGCCTTCGACCGCGACTACTACCTCGACCTCTACGCCGACATCGCCGCCGCCGGCCTGGAGCCGCTGACCCACTATCTGACGAACGGCTGGCGGGAGGGGCGGGACCCCAGCCCCGGCTTCTCCACGCGCCACTACCTCGAGGCCTATCCGGAAGTGGCCGATGCGGAGATCAACCCGCTCTACCATTACCTGACCATCGGCCGGGCGGCGGGCTACCGGCCGCGGCCACACCTGGGCTGGCGTTACGACATTCTGGAGAAGCTGCAGGACGTGGAGGCGCGCACCGCCTGGGCCGCCAAGAAGCGCGGGCCGGTGGACATCAAGGCCTCCCACATCCTGCGCGAGGCGCTCACCGGGCTGACGCTGGCGCACCTGACGGTCAGCCACGACGACTACACCGACAAGGTCGGCGGCGTGCAGCTGTGCATCGCCCGCGAGGGCGCGGCCCTGCGCGAGGCCGGGCGGGCGCACATCCACCTGTACCCTTCAGTTCCGGCCCCGGTGCTGATCGAGGACCGCGACTATCCGATAGCCGTGCTGGTGGAGGGCCGGCTCATCGGCGACTTCCGGGCCGGCGACGTGCGGCAGGCGGCGGCCGAGATGCTCTCGGGCGTAGACCTCACCGCCGCGATCCACAACCTGCTGGGCCACCAAGCCGACGCCGTGGCCGACATCGTCGAGGCCGCCGCGCCCGCCCAGACCTTCTTCTGGGTGCACGACTTCGGGGCGGTGTGCGCCGGCTACACCCTGTTGCGCAACGACGTGCAGTTCTGCGGCGCGCCGCCGGTGGGCAGCACGGCCTGCGGGCTGTGCATCTACGGCGGCCACCGCGTGCGCCACATGGAGGGATACCGGCGGCTGTTCGACCGGCTGTCCCCGACGCTGGTCTCTCCGTCTCAAACGGC
>NZ_DATAGM010000285.1:0-6531 GCF_036263695.1 Phenylobacterium sp. | reverse complement strand
CGGCGCCTTCGCAGAGGGCCGCGCCCTGGCGGATCAGGTCGTTGGTCCCCTTGGCGCGCGGATCGAGGGGGGAGCCGGGGACGGCCAGCACCTCGCGGCCCTGCTCGGCGGCCAGCCGGGCGGTGATCAGGGAGCCGGAGCGCAGTTCGGCCTCGACCACCACGACAGCGCGGGAGAGGCCGGAGATGATGCGGTTGCGGCGAGGGAAGTCGCGGGCCTGGGCGGTGTAGCCGGGCGGGCTCTCGGAGACGACGCAGCCGGTTTCGGCGATGGCCTCGTAGAGCTTGCGGTGCTCAGGCGGGTAGACATCGTCGATCCCGCCGCCGAGGACGGCGACCGTGCCGGTGGGCAGGGCGCCTTCGTGCGCCGCGCCGTCGATGCCGCGGGCCAGGCCCGATACCACCACGTGACCGGCGTCGCCGAGTTCGGCGGCAAGACCGCGGGCGAAGCGCTGGCCGGCGGCGGACGCCACCCGCGCGCCCACCACCGCGACGGCCGAGCGGCCCAGCAGTTCAGCCCGACCGAGCGTCCAGATCAGCGGCGGGGGCGGGTCGAGGGCGGCGAGCGCCTGCGGAAAGCCATCCTCGTCGGCGCAGATCAGCCGCGCCCCGAGCACCTCGCCCGCTTCGAGCTCGGCCTCGGCGTCGGTCGGCGAGGGAATCCGCATGGCGCCGTTCCTGCCGACGCGACGGGTCAGTTCCGGCAGCGCTTCGACGGCGGCGCGGGCGCTGCCGAACCTGTTCAGCAGCTCCTGGAAAGTGACCGGGCCGACGCCGTCGGTGCGGGCCAGGCGGAGCCAGGCCAGCCGCTCGGCGCCCGAGCCCATCAGCCCTGCGCCTTCTTCGCCCCGATCCGGGGCTCCTGGCCTTTGACCAGGCGGCGGATGTTGTCGATGTGGCGGTAGTAGATCAGCACGGCCATGAAGCCGGCCAGCACCGCCAGCGCCGCCGGCCGACCGGTGAACCAGACGTAGGCCGGCGCCAGCAGGGCCGCCACCAGCGCGGCCAGCGAGGAGATGCGGACCAGGAAGGCGACCAGCAGCCAGGTCGCGCCCGCCAGCAGGCCGGCAGGCCACGCCGCCGCCAGCAGGATGCCGAAGAAGGTCGCCACCCCCCGGCCGCCCTTGAAGCCCAGCCAGACCGGGAAGATGTGGCCCAGGAACGCCGCGGCGCCGGCCAGCGCGGTGGCCTCGGCCTGAGTGAGCGGGTCGGCCATGCGGGTGAACCACCAGGCGAGGCCGACCGCCAGGGCGCCCTTGCCGGCGTCGCCCAGCAGGGTGATCAGCGCCAGGTCCCGGCGGCCGGTGCGCAGGACGTTGGTCGCCCCGATGTTTCCCGAGCCGATCTGGCGCACGTCGCCGATTCCGGCCATCCGCGTGGCGATCACCCCGAACGGAATCGAGCCCAGCAGGTAGCCGCCGATCAGCGCCACAGCGATCTGGACCGCGCTCAACATCCCGAACATGTCGCCTCCCCAGGCTCTTGCCGCCCGCCAGTGATGGCCGCGCGGCGCCGCCTTGTCGAGCCGCTAGAGGCTGGCCCCATCGAACGGCTTCACCGTCAGCGCGCCCGGATCCACGCCCTCCAGGCAGCGGGCGTTGACCGCCACCGTGCCCGGCCCCTCGACGAACGGCGAGACGCCGCATGTGGTGCAGAAGCGGTGGCGAAGCGCGTGCTTGTTGAAGGTGAACTCGCCGAGCTCGGCCGGGCGCCGGATCATCCGCACCTGCGCCTCCGGCACGAACCAGTGCAGATATCCCTTCGGCTTGCAGACCGAGCAGTTGCAGTCGATCACCTCGCCGATCTCCCCCTCCACCTCGAAGGCGACCGCCCCGCACTTGCATCCGCCTCTGTAGAGCACGGCTGTGTTCTCCCGTTTCGTCTGGAGGCAGATTACCCCAGGTGACTCACCAGCACAAACCATGAACAACTGCTACCCCGCGAAGCGGCGGGAGGTGGGAGGGTCAGCCCCGCCGGTACACCGCGCGCCCGTCCACCCAGGTGGTGATCACCTGGCCTTGTAGGCGGCGGCCGTCGAAGGGGGTGTTCTTGGACTTGGAGGTGAGCTTGTCGGAGTCGATGACGACGGGGGCGTTGAGGTCCACCAGCACCAGGTCGGCGGGGGCGCCCTTGGCGATGCGGCCGGCGGGCAGGCCGAGCAGGTCGGCGGGGCGGCAGGTGACGGTGCGCAGCAGGTCGAGGAGGGGCAGGCCGCCGTCGTGGTGCAGGGCCAGCAGGGCGGGCAGCAGCACCTCTAGCCCGACGGCGCCGGGGGCGGCCTCGTCGTAGGGCAGGCGCTTGTCCTCGGCCGGGGCGGGGGCGTGCGCTGAGACGACGATGTCGATGAGGCCGGAGGCGAGGGCTTCGATCACCGCCTGGCGGTCGTCCTCGGAGCGCAGCGGCGGGTCCAGCTTGCAGAAGGTGCGGTAGTCGCCGATGTCGATCTCGTTGAACGACAGGTGATTGATCGAGGTGGTGGCCGTGACCGGGAGGCCCCGCGCCTTGCCGCGCGCCAGCGCTTCGAGCCCGGCGGCGGTGGTCACCTGGTCGACCAGCAGCCGCGCGCCGGTGAGCTCGACCAGGGCCAGGTCCCGCTCCAGCATGATCTTCTCGGCGGCCGGCGGGACCGATGGCAAGCCCATGCGGCCCGCGAACTCGCCCTCGGTGGCGGCCGCGCCGGCCGAGAGCCAGGGGTCATTGGGGCGGTGGGCGACCAGGACGTCGAAGCTCTTGGCGTAGGCCAGCACCCGCCGGAACACCTTGGAGTCGACGATCGGCCGGTCGGCGTCGGTGACGTATACGCAGCCGGCCTCGCGCATCAGGCCGATCTCGGCCATCCGTTCCCCGCGGGCGCCCTTGGTGGCTGCGCCGGCCGGATAGACGTGCACCAGCTCGATGTCGCGGGCCCGGCGCAGGATGAAGTCGACTACGGAGGCTTCGTCGATCACCGGGTTGGTGTCGGGCTGGACGACGACGGTGGTCACGCCTCCGGCCGCGGCGGCCCGGGCGGCGGACTTCAGCGTCTCCTTGGTCTCGGCGCCCGGCTCGCCGGTCTTCACGCGCAGATCGACCAGGCCAGGGATCAGCAGCTGGCCGCCGGCGTCGATCACCTCGACGTCGGGCGAGAGAGCCCCGAGGTCGCGGCCCTGGGCCACGTCGGCGACGACGCCCTGGGTGACGATCACCGCGCCGGGGCCGTCCCAGCCGCTGGCCGGGTCGATCAGGCGCAGGTTGGTGAGGGCGAAGGGCCGCTCGCTCATCGGTCATTGTCCAGGCGGGCGGAGAGGGCGGTCAGCACGGCCATCCGGGCGGCGACGCCCATCTCGACCTGGTCCTGGATCAGGCTGACCGAGAGGTCGTCGGCCACCTCGGAATCGATCTCGACGCCGCGGTTCATGGGCCCTGGGTGCATCACCCGCACGGTCGGCGCTGCGTGGGCCAGCTTCTCGCGGTCTAGGCCGAAGAAGCGGAAGTATTCGCGCT
Organism: Phenylobacterium sp.; assembly: GCF_036263695.1. Taxonomy (GTDB): domain Bacteria; phylum Pseudomonadota; class Alphaproteobacteria; order Caulobacterales; family Caulobacteraceae; genus Phenylobacterium. Next base: position 3,049 of record NZ_DATAGM010000285.1, on the reverse strand, counting down.
GGGACGGCGCCAGCACCCCGTCCATCCGCTCAAGCTGCAGGCGCAGCATCATCACCACGTCGCAGCCGGCGATGCCGGTCTTCAGGTCGTGGAAGACGTCGACGCCCCAGCGGTCGGCGGAGGCGGGCATCAGGGTCGGCGGGCCGACGAGGCGCACGTTGGCCCCCAGCATCTGCAGCAGGGCGACGTTGGAGCGGGCCACGCGGCTGTGCAGCACGTCCCCGCAGATCGCGACCTTGAGGCCGGCGATGCGGCCGAAGGCGCGGCGCATTGAGAGGGCGTCGAGCAGCGCCTGGGTCGGGTGCTCGTGCTGGCCGTCGCCGGCGTTGATGACCGAGCAGGTGACCTTCTGCGACAGCAGCGAGGCCGCGCCGGAGGAGGCGTGGCGGATCACCAGCAGGTCCGGCTGCATGGCGTTCAGCGTCACCGCCGTGTCGATCAGCGTCTCGCCCTTGGAGATCGACGAGGCCCTGGGGCTCATGTTGACCACATCGGCCCCCAGGCGCTTGCCGGCCAGTTCGAAGGAGCTCTGGGTCCGTGTCGAGTTCTCGAAGAACAGGTTCATCAGCGTCCGACCTTTGAGCAGGTCGAGCTTCTTCGAGGTCTGGCGGTTGAGCGCCACGAACCCGTCGGCGAGGTCGAGGAGGGACGTCACCTCCACCTCGTTCAGGTCCAGAACGGAAAGGAAATGGCGCTTGGGGAAGGGGAAGGTCCGCCCCAGGACCGCGTTCAGGCCGGCGTCCAGCGCTGTCATCGAGGCCGGGTCATAGGGGAGGCCGGGCCTCGCCACAACCCATCCCGCTCATCCCGACGCAAGTCGGGATTCAGGCGGCGTCGCCGCGAGCCGGACGTCAGGATGGATCCCGGCTTCCGCCGGGATGAGCGGAAGAGTGGGACCTCAGCCGCTCGAGCGCCCCCTGGAGGATGTAGGCCGCCGCCATCTTGTCGACGAGCTCGGCCCGGCGGGCGCGGGTGGTGTCGGCCTCCGAGATCAGCATGCGGTTGATGGCCATGGTGCTCATTCGCTCGTCCCAGAAGGCGATGGGGACATCCTTGAGGCGGAGCAGGTTGCGGGCGAACGCTCTCGCGCTCTGCACGCGGGGGCCTTCGGTGCCGTCCATGTTCAGCGGCAGGCCGATGACGATCCCCTCCGCGCCGCGGCTTTCCATCAGCTGGACGAGGCGCGCGACGTCGTCGCTGAACTTGGTCTTTCGGATCAGCTCCAGCGGGCTGGCGACGGTGCGCGAGACGTCCGAGACCGCGACGCCGATGGTCTTCTCGCCCAGGTCCAGCCCGACCAGCGGCGCGCGGGGGCCGATGGACTGCGGCAGTTCGGTGAGCTCGAGGACGGGCATGGGCCTCATCTACCCGTCATCCCGGCCGCAGCGAAGCGAAGAGCCGGGACCCAGCGCCTCGCCGGTGACGGTGGGTCCCGGATCGGCCTGACGGCGGTCCGGGATGACGTGGCTTGTCAAAGGGCGGGGCGCGCCCTAACCCGTCGCGCGACGTATGCAAGGAGGCCCCCGATGGCCATCGACGCGGCGACCGTGAAGAAGGTCGCCAGGCTGGCGCGGATCGCCGAGCCGGAGGACAAGCTGGAGCCGCTCGCCAGGGAGCTGACCGGCATCCTGAACTGGATCGAGCAGCTGAACGAGGTGGACACGACCGGCGTCGAGCCGATGACCTCGGCCGAGGCCGTCGCCCTGCCGATGCGCGAGGACGTGGTCACCGAGGGCGGCGACCCGGCCAAGGTGCTGGCCAATGCGCCCAAGTCCGTGCGCGGGTTCTTCGTGGTGCCGAAGGTGGTGGAATGAGCGAGCTCACCGGGCTCACCCTGAAGGACGCCCTCGACGGGCTGGCCTCGAAGCGCTTCTCGTCGGAGGAGCTGACCCGCGCCCACGTGGAGGCCGTCGAGGCCGCCCGGGCGCTGAACGCCTATGTGCTGGAGACTCCGGACCGCGCGATCGAGATGGCCAAGGCTTCGGACGCCCGCCGGGCGAGCGGCCAGGCCGGAGCGCTGGAAGGCGCGCCGCTGGGCATCAAGGACCTGTTCTGCACCGAGGGCGTGCGCTCCACCGCCTGCTCGAAGATCCTCGGGAACTTCACCCCGACCTACGAGAGCACCGTCACCTCGAACCTGTGGCGCGACGGCGCGGTGATGCTGGGCAAGCTCAACATGGACGAGTTCGCCATGGGCTCGTCCAACGAGACCAGCGCATTCGGGCCGGTGGTGAACCCGTGGCGCACCCAGGGCGGCAACGCCCAGCTGACCCCGGGCGGCTCGTCCGGCGGCTCGGCCTCGGCCGTGGCCGCTGAGCTTTGCCTCGGCGCGACGGCCACCGACACCGGCGGGTCGATCCGCCAGCCGGCGGCGTTCACCGGCACTGTGGGCATCAAGCCGACCTACGGCCGCTGCTCGCGCTGGGGCGTGGTCGCCTTCGCCTCCTCCCTGGACCAGGCTGGGCCGATCGCCCGCACGGTCGAGGACGCGGCGATCCTCCTGAAGTCCATGGCCGGGCACGACCCCAAGGACTCCACCAGCCTGCCGGTGGAGACGCCCGACTTCCCCGCCTTCTGCGGCAAGTCGGTGAAGGGGCTGCGGGTCGGCATCCCCAAGGAATATCGGGTCGACGGCATGCCAGCCGAGATCGAGGCGCTCTGGCAGCAGGGCATCGCCTGGCTGAAGGAGGCCGGCTGCGAGATCGTCGAGGTCTCGCTGCCGCACACCAAATACGCCCTGCCGGCCTACTACATCGTGGCCCCGGCCGAGGCCTCGTCGAACCTCGCCCGCTACGACGGCATGCGCTACGGCCTGCGGATCGACGGGAGCAACCTCACGGAGACCTACGAGAAGACCCGGGCCGAGGGCTTCGGGGCGGAGGTCAAGCGGCGGATCCTGATCGGCACCTATGTGCTGAGCGCCGGCTACTACGACGCCTACTACCTGAAGGCCCAGAAGGTGCGCCGGAAGATCGCCGACGACTTCGACCACGCGTTCGAGAAGGTGGACGCGCTGCTGACCCCAACTGCGCCCAGCGCCGCCTTCGCG
>NZ_DATAGM010000284.1:0-5664 GCF_036263695.1 Phenylobacterium sp. | reverse complement strand
CTTCTAAGAGGCCGGCCGCGGCGCCCATCACCCAGGATGGCCGGAACCGCTTCCGTGGTTTCGGCGGGCGCGGCCGGGCTGTTCGAAATCTTCTAGGCCAGGCGCGAGCACGCGCTTCTTTTGCAAGTTTACCTAACGTCGGCCGCGTCTTCTGAAGGCGCGGCCGTCTTCTTTTTGCAACACTGTCAATAAACAGTGTTCAGCTAACGGTGACATTCCTGCTGAGCTGAGCAATGCTCCCCACAGTGACGCCGGCCGCTCAAGAACCGGCGCACGCGGAAACGCCAATGACCGGCCGCGGGCCGGGGGGAGTGGAACATCATGAAGCGGCACCTGCTCGCATCGAGCGCCCTTGCGCTCAGCCTCATCGCGTCCGACGCGCTGGCCCAGGAGACCCGGGGGACGGTGGTCGAGGAACTCGTGGTCACGGCGCAGCGGCGGGAGGAGGCGCTGCAGGACGTGCCCATCGCCGTTTCGGCCTTCGACCAGGGCGCGCTGGAGCGCTCGCGGATCGAGGGCGGCCCGAACCTCGTGACGGCCGTTCCGAACGTCAACTTCTCCAAGTCGAACTTCACCGGTTACAACTTCCAGATCCGCGGCATCGGCTCCAAGCTGGTAGCCGCCTCGGGCGACGCCGGCACCGGCATCCACCTGAACAACGCCCCGCTGATCTCCAACAACCTGTTCGAGACCGAGTTCTACGACGTCGAGCGGGTCGAAGTGCTGCGCGGGCCGCAGGGCACGCTCTACGGGCGCAACGCCACCGGCGGGGTGGTGAACATCATCACCGCCAAGCCCACGGACCAGTTCGAGGCGCTGCTGCGCGGCGAGTACGGCAACTACAACACCATCAAGCTGCGCGGCATGGTGAACCTGCCGCTGAACGAGATGCTGGCCCTGCGGGTGGCCGGCAACTACCTCAAGCGTGACGGCTTCGGCGACAACCTAGTCACCGGCAACGACGCCGACGACCGCGACCTCTACGGCGTGCGCGCCACCTTGGCGTTCGAGCCGACCGACACCTTCCGGGCGACGCTGCTGTGGGACCACTTCGAGGAGGACGACAACCGCTCGCGGATCGGCAAGCAGTTCTGCGCCAAGGACGTCGGGCCGGCCAACATCGGCGGCGCCGCCTATTCGGCCGTGGCGCCGATCGCCCAGGTCCAGCGCGGTTTCTTCAGCCAGGGCTGCTTGCCCAGCAGCCTCTACGATCCGGCCTCGCTCGGAACGGTCAACTCGCAGGCGACGCTCGGCGGCCTGTTCGGCGCGCTCGGCGGCTTCCAGACCGGCGACGCCTACGCCGGCAAGATGCAGACCCCGAACATCCGGGACATCGAGTCGACCTTCGATCCGATCTATCGGTCCGAGACCGACATCTACGAGCTGATCGTCGACTGGGACATCACCGATGAGCTGCGGCTGAGCTGGCTGGCGGCCTTCACCGACTACAGCATCTACACGCGCCAGGACTACAACCGGTACACGCCCTCTACGACCTTCAACACCACGCCAAACCCGGTGAACGCGCTGGCGGCGGTGCCCGGCTATTCGACGGTCATCTACCCGGCCCTGGTGCCGGGGGGCGTGATCAACGACCCGCAGAACGGCGCCTTCAACCGCTTCACGACAAGCGACATCTCGGCGGGCGACACCGAGCAGTGGAGCCACGAAGTCCGGCTGCAGTCGAACTTCGAGGGTCCGTTCAACTTCAACCTCGGCGGCAACCTCCTCGAGTACAAGTCGGTCGGCGACTACTATGTGATGTTTAATACCGGCACCGGCTGGTACCAGATCAACAACTTCCTTGCGACCGGCAACGCCAACTGCGTGGGCCCGGCGCCCTGCGTGAGCATCGACCCGAACTTCGAGCCGGACCGCACCGGCCACAATTACTACGACGCCTTCAGCCGCTACGAGCTGAGCTCCCGCGCCGTGTTCGGCGAGCTCTACTGGCAGATGGCCGAGAACTTCAAATGGACGCTCGGCCTGCGGCACACCATCGACACCAAGGACCTGCAGAACAACTCGGTGACGCTGGGCACCCCGGGCTTCGGCCTCGGCCCGCCGCTGCCGGGCACCCCGGCCATCCTGCACGTGGAGTTCAAGGAGACCACCGGGCGCTTCGGCTTCGACTGGCAGCCGGACCTCGGCTTCACCAACGACACCCTGGTCTACGCCTTCCTGGCCCGCGGCTATAAGGCCGGCGGCCTGAACTCCCCGCCCAGCCCCGGCATCGGCGTGGCGCCCGTGCCGCCGACCTTCGCGCCGGAGTTCATCAACTCGATCGAGGTCGGCTCCAAGAACACCCTGCTCGACGGGACACTTCAGGTGAACGTGGCGGCCTTCCACTACGACTACGAGGGCTATCAGGTCTCCAAGATCATCAACCGTGCGTCGACCAACGAGAACATCGACGCCAAGGTGAAGGGCCTGGAGTTCGAAGGCGTGTGGCAGCCGCTCGAAGGCCTGCGCCTGAACGCCGCCATCGGCTATCTGAACACCGAGATCGGCGACACCTCGTCCATCGACACCTTCAACCGCACCCAGGGCAATCCGAACCTGGTGGTGGTGAAGTCCAGCGCCGCGTCGAACTGCGTGGTCCCGCTGGCGACCGCCCAGACGGCGCTGGCGGTGTCCAACGCGGGCGGCAACCCGTTCACGCTGCTCGGCCTCTGCACCCTCACCAGCACGGCGGGCGCCGGGACCAACATCTTGGGTTCGGGCGCGATCGCTTCGGGGACCAACGCCTTCGGCGGCTTGGTCAGCGAGGGCGTTCCCGTCGACATCGGCGGACACGAGCTGCCGAACGCGCCGGAGTGGACGCTCTCTCTGGGCGCCCAGTACACGATGAACTTCGGCGACTGGTCGGCGACCCTGCGCGGCGACTACTACAAGCAGACCGAGACGTTCGCCCGGATCTACAACAGCCCGGCGGACCGGATCGACAGCTGGCAGAACGTCAACCTCACCCTCACCGTGGCCAACCTCGACATGGGCGTGGAGTTCGGGGCGTTCGTGAAGAACGCGACCGACGAGGAGGCGATCACCGACTTCTACCTGACCGACGACTCCTCTGGCCTGTTCCGGAACGTCTTCTACACCGAACCCCAGACCTTCGGCGTCTGGGTGCAGAAGCGCTTCTGATCCTTGATGGACCGGCTGAGGGAAACCTCAGCCGGCCTTTTCGAACCAGAGGCTGAGGTTGTTGGCCGGCATCTCAATGCGGCCGGAGAGCTTCAGCCCGGACTTCGCGGCCAGCGCCGCCACCTCCTCCAGCCGGCGCAGGCCCCACTCGGGATTGCGCCGCGTCAGGTCCTCGTTGAACGCCAGGTTGCTGGGCGCGGTGGGAACCTGCGCCTCCAGGTAGGGACCGTAGAGGTAGAGCAGGCCGCCGCCCGGCAACGCCTGCGCCGCTAGCGCCATCAGCCCCTCGGCGGCGGCCCAGGGGCTGATGTGGATCATGTTGATGCACACCACGGCGTCGAACCCTTCCGCCGGCCAGGTGGAGGGATCGGCCGCGTCCAGCTGAAGGGGCGGCAGCAGGTTGGGAAGCCCAGCCGTCGCCCGCCAGACGGCGATGCTGGCCAGCGCCTGCTGCGACGGATCGGTCGGCCGCCAGACGACGCCGGGCATGCCCCGGGCCATCCACACCGCATGCTCGCCCGCCCCACTGGCCACCTCCAGCACCCGCGCTCGCTCGGGCAACCGGGCGCGGAGCACCGCCAGGATCGGGTCGCGGTTGCGCGCCGTCGCGGCGGAGGAGAGGGCGCCTGGCGGGATGTCCGACATGAGGTCTCCGGATGTGGAGCGGCACTATAGCACCGGCCGCAGGCCGCTCTTCATTCCTGCAGACCCGCTCGGCGGAAGCGCCGATTGTGGCTGATCGAACGGCGCTATATCTCCGCCGCCAATCTGAACAACGCCTCGGAAGGCATCCCTTGACCACCGACACCCTGAGCAGGCCGGCGCAGACCGCCTGGCCGAAGAAGACCCGCGAGCTCTTCAACCACCACATGGACTCCACCGTCTGGAACGACTTCGCATTCCGCGACGACGACGTGATCGTCGGCACCTACGCCAAGAGCGGCACCACCTGGACGCAGCAGATCGTCGGTCAGCTGGTGTTCCAGGGCGATCCCGATGTGTCCATCCACGAGATCTCGCCGTGGCTGGACCTGCGGATCATGCCCCCGGACACCAAGGCCAAGCTGGAGGCGCAGACCCACCGGCGGATCATCAAGACCCACCTGCCGCTGGACGCCCTGGTGTTCTCGCCGAAGGCGAAATACCTCTACATCGCCCGCGACGGCCGCGACGTGGTGTGGAGCATGTACAACCACCACGCCAACGCCAACTCGCTCTGGTACGACGCGCTGAACAACACGCCCGGCCGGGTCGGCCCGCCCATCGAGCGGCCGGACCCCGACATCCGCCGCTACTTCAAGACCTTCATGGAGAAGGACGGCCATCCGTTCTGGTCATTCTGGGAGAACATCTCCACCTGGTGGGCGGCCCGGGATCTGCCGAACGTCAAGCTGGTGCACTTCGCCAACCTGAAGCTGGATCTCGAGGGCGAGATGCAGGCGATCGCCGACTTCCTCGGCATCGACGTGCCGGCGAGCAAGTGGCCGACCATCGTCGAGCACTGCACCTTCGACTGGATGAAGGAGCACGCCGTCAACGTCGCGCCGCTGGGAGGCGCCATCTTCGAAGGCGGCGCCGAGACCTTCATCAACAAGGGCACCAACGGCCGTTGGCGCGACGTGCTTTCGGCGCAGGACTGCGCCTGGTACGAGGCGCTGGCCGAAGAGAAGCTGGGCCGTGACTGCGCCCAGTGGCTGAAGACCGGCCACGGCGCCTGATCGCCCTCAGGCGGCGGACGGCGGGCACTTCACGATGCTGTCCGTCTGCCCCTTTGAGAGCACCCGCCCGGCGGCCAGCACCAGCGTCTGGTCGGTCTCGGCGCAGACCCGACGGACAAGCCCGCCCGTCGTGACCGTGCTCACCTCGAACCCGAGCACCCGGGCGGTCCGCCCGCTGGGCGCGATCCGGATGCTCCGGACCGTGCCCCGCTCGGCCGACGTGGAGGTCGCCAGGAACCGCCGCGCCGCCGCCTTGGCCTCGGCCAAGCCGCTGCGTCCATAGACGATGGTCTCCTTGGGCGTCTTGTGCTGGTCGACGAACACCGCGTCCGGGGCGAAGCCGGCGAAATAGGCGTCCAGCCGTCGCTCGTTCCACGCCCGCTCCTGCGCGACGAGGTAGCGGCGGACACTCGCCTCCGTCAGGCCGGCCGCGGACGTCGGGCCGGCGAGCGCCCCCAGGCCCGCGGCCAGGAGGACCATTCGCCGGAACTGGTCTGCACTTTGCGCCAAAACTGGACCTTTCCGCCGGACCATATGCCGGCCATCCCTCCGTCCGCCATTGAGGGGGAGAGACACGCTATGAGCTGGCCCGATGATGTCACGCTGAGGGGCGCCCACGCGAGCCTGGAGCCGCTGGGGCCCGAGCACGCCCAGGGACTTGCGGCCGCCAGCGCCGACGGCGAGGTCTGGCGGCTATGGTACACGCGCGTGCCCTCGCCCGAGGAGATCCCCGCCGAGATCGAGCGGCGGCTGAAGCTGAAGGCCGGCGGGATGATGCATCCCTTCGCCGTGCGGGACGCGG
>NZ_DATAGM010000283.1:0-10477 GCF_036263695.1 Phenylobacterium sp. | reverse complement strand
TGATCTGCACCTCGCCCTCGATCGTCCAGGCGCTGACCGAGATGTTCGATGCGGTGGGCGAGTTCGCCGGCGAGCGGTTCGGCGGCGCCAAGCGGCCGCGCCCGCACCTGCCGCTGGTCCCGCTCGGCGTGGACATGGCCGCCCAGCGCGCCGCCGCGGACCGGCCCGACGTGCGCAAGCGGGTTAGGGCCAGGCTCGGCTTGGGCGAGGACGACGTGCTTGTGCTGTGGGTCGGGCGGCTGTCGTTCTTCGAGAAGGCCTTTCCCCAGCCGATGTTCCGGGCGGTGGAGGAGGCGGCCAAGACGAGCGGAGCCAAGGTGATCTTCCAGATGGCCGGCTGGTTCCCGGTCGAGCCCCGCCACCGCGACATCTACCGCCAGGCGGCGAAGGCCTACTCGCCGACCGTGGACGTGCAGTTCGTCGACGGCAACGACCGCCAGCTGCTGGCCGACACCTGGGCGGCGGCCGACGTCTTCATCTCCCTGGTGGACAACATCCAGGAGACCTTCGGCATCACCCCGCTGGAGGCCATGGCCTCGGGGATCCCGGTGGTCGTCAGCGACTGGGATGGCTACCGCTACACCGTGGAGGACGGGGTGCAGGGTTTCCGCATCCCGACGCTGGGCCCCGCACCCGGCGGCAACGGCCCGCATATCGCAGCCCCGCACAACATGCTGCTCATGAGCTACCAGAACTTCGTCGGCACCCTCGCCCTGCACACCGCAGTGCACGTGGGAAAGGCGGCGGAGGCCATCGCCGCCCTGATCCGCTCGCCCGAGCTTCGCAGGCGGATGGGCGAGGCGGGCCGCGAGCGGGTCCGCACCGCCTTCGACTGGTCGGTGGTCGCCCGCCAGTACCGCGAGCTCGTTGAGGAACTGGGCCAGATCCGGCGGGCGTCGGCCGAGCCACAGGCGAGCATGCGCATGCATCCGGCCAAGGGCGACCCGTTCGCGGAGTTCGCCCACTTCGCGACCGAGGTGCTGGGGCCGCAGACCCGCCTGCGGATGCGCGAAGGCGCCACCTTCGCCGATCTCGACCGCGCCGGTCGGGTCGACCTCGACTCCGCCTTCCCGAGCGCTCGGGCGACGCCCGCCGAGTGCTCGGCCCTACTGGGGATGCTCGCCGGCGGCGCGCGTAAGACGGTGGCCGAACTGACCGCCGCCTTCCCACCGCACCGCAAGGGCCACATCGAGCTGGGGCTGACCTGGATGGCGAAGCTCGGGATCGTCGATTGGCTGGACGACGACGACGGCGCCTAGGCGCTGGCCTCAGGCCACGGCGAGCACCTGTTCGCGCCAGCCCTCGCGCGTTTCGAGCAGCAGGGCGCCGGACTTGCGGGCGCTCTGCAGGCGCGATTCCGCGGCCTGGATGATTTCATCTTCTCTGGAATAGTGGCCAAGTTCTCGAGCTTGCTCGTTCAGCAACACCCAGCGGCCACCGCGCTTGTAAGCGATCAGCAGGAGTTGATCCACCTGAAGCTCTCCCCCGAGTCGAGTGGTTAACGAAACGTAGCATGGCAGATGACGTTTCGATTACGAGGCGGCAGGGCCGTGATTCTGTGGACAACTCGGGTGGGTCTGTGAGTCTATTTTTGCGCCCGCGGCGACGCGCTCAGAGCAGGTTGTCCTGAAGGGGCTCGTGGCCCGCCCGGCCGCCGAGCGGCAGGCGCACCTCGACGCTGGTCCCGTGAGAGCCATCCACCTTGACCTCGCCGCCCGCCCGCTCGACCAGGGAGCGGACCAGCCGCATGCCGAGCCCGCTCGCCGAGTCCGGCGCGAGCCCGCGCCCGAGATCGGAGACGCAGAGGCGCAGGCCCCCCTCGGCCCGTCCCAGCCGCACCCAGATCACCCCGGCGCTGCGGTCGGGATAGGCGTGCTTGGCCGCGTTGGTCACCAGCTCGTTGACGATGATCCCCAGCTGCACCGCCTCGTCGAGCGGCAGGGCGACGGCCTCGGCGTGCAGGTCCAGGCGCACGTCGCGCCCGTCCAGCAGGGTGCGGGTGAGCCGCTGGCAGAGCTCCGTGAGATAGCTCAACGCCTCGACCTCGTCCTTGCCGCCGCTGCGGTAGAGGCTGGCGTGCAGGTCGCCGATCGACTGGATCCGGTCCACCGCCTTCAGCAGCTCCTCGCGCACCTGCGGTTCCGCGGTCGCCTTGGCCTGCATGGTCAGCACGCCGGCCACGATGGTGAGGTTGTTCTTCACCCGGTGGTTCAGCTCGTCGAACAGCTCGGCCTGGTAGCGCTCGGCCTTCTTCCGCTCGGTGATGTCGATGTAGAACTGGCCGACCTCGTCGTCGGACAGCCGGGTCATGTGGACGTCGTACCAGCGCAGCGCCTGATCGTCCCAGAACTCGAACCGCACCGGCTCGCCCTTGGTGAGGGCGACGTGGCAGGCGGTGAACCAGCGCGGATGGGTGTTGGGCCGCATCTCCAGGAACCGGCGGCCGATCAGGCTGGCGGCGCCCGGCGCACGCTTCAGGAATGCGGGGTTGGCGTCGCGGACCCAGTAGTCGACCAGGCGGCCGGTCTCGTCCCGGATGACTTCGCAGATGACGAAGCCTTCCGACATGGTCTCGAACAACGTGCGATAGCGCTGGCCCGGGTCTTCCGCCCGGCGTTTGCCGTCACGATCGCTGAGCTTGCGCACAACTGACACGCTCACCTCCCGACAAGGTGAACTAAAGCCCTGATTTTCGGGCTTGGCGAGTCCTGATTGGCCGGCGCCAGCGCTATCTTGAACGGCGGCGTTCAGCGCGCCCAGGGATCGTCCAGAAGGCCGTCCAGGAAGTCGAACACGGCGGCCTTGGTCAGCGCGTGCGGAATGGCCGAGAAGTGGTCGCACCCGGGGATCATCACCCCCTTGCCGTCAGGGAAGACGCGGGCCAGTCCCTCCGGGTCGCCGGCCCCCTGATCGCGCTGCCCGGCGACCACCAGCACCGGCATCGGCAGCCGCTCCAGAGCCTCCCGGTCCAGCGGGGGGTTCTTCGCCTCGGTGAAGGCCGCCAGCGCCCGCCGGTCCTCGCCCTGCTCGTCGGCGAACTGGCGGAAGCTGCGAAGCATCGGCTGGGCGATGGTCTCCGGATCGTCGGCCAGCATGGCCTGCGCCATGCTTGTGGCAGATCCCTCCGCCGGCACCTCCCCGCGCGGCTGGAACAGCCGCTCGCCGATGCCGCCGAGGATCAGGTTGGAAATCCGCTCCGGCGCGTCGATGGCCATCTGCATGGCCGTCCGCGTGCCCATGGAATAGCCGAACACGTCGGCCCGCTGCAGGCCCAGATGGTCGAACAGGGCGATAAGGTCGCCGGCCAGTTTCTCGCGGGTGAAGGCCTCCGGCTCGTGCGGCTTGGCGCTCTCGCCGTGTCCGCGCTGGTCCAGGGCGATGCATCGCACCCGCCGCCGCTCGAACGCCCCGTACCAGCCCGTGCGCCGCCAGCCCTCGTTCCGGTTGGAGGCGAAGCCGTGCACCAGCACGATGGTCCGCTCCGCCCCAGGCGGCTCGATGTCGTCGTAGGCCAGGGTCAGGCCGTCGGAGGTGAAGGTCGCCATGCGCGGGTTCGTCCCTTGTCGCGTTTCCTCTTGGCGACCGTCATGCCACGGCGGCGGCAGGGCGGCCAAGCTCGGGAGCAAATCACGGCGCTTCGCCGGTCCACTCCCAGTGCCAGGGCTCGAAGGGATAGTTGACGAAGCCGAACCGGTGGGCGTTGGCGGTGAGCCAGGCGTAGGTGGCGGTCTTGGTCATGTAGAGCCGGTTGGGGTCGGCGCTGGAGTCGGGACCGTAGCCGGGCGCCTGGCCGACGTAGAGGTCCATGGCCAGGCCGGTGCGGTGGGGCGAGCAGCGGGCCCGCACCAGGCCGTCGCAGTTCTGGTCGCGGTGGCAGCGGGCGGCGTCGTACTCGGGGCTACGGTAGCCGGAGAAGATGGTCAGGTTGCGCGCATCCCTGGCGATCTGCGGCTGCTCAGCCTTCGCCGCCTGGACCATCCGGCGGTAGGCCGCCAGGGCGCCGCGGCGCAGCTGGATGGTCTTGCCGCCGTAGCTCTCGTCCGGCCGCGCGGTGGCCAGCTGGTCCGGGCTGGGGGGCGCGGGGCAGCCGCCCAGGCGCATGGACCGCACCACCGGCCGCTTCATCTGCCAATTGTTCTTCATCTGCACGAACACCGCCTGGTCGACCACGCCGGTCTGCGGCAGGCCGTTGTTGGCCTGCCAGCGGGCCAGGGCGGCTGCGAAGCCGGGGCTGTCCGGCGGACAGGCCGAGCCGATCTCCCGGGCGATCAGCCGCTGATAGGTCTCCCAGCCCATCTCGCTGCGGCCGAACGGGCTCCAGGCCAGGCTGCGGTAGTGGACGGCGTTGGTCCGGGCGGCGTTGGTCAGCGGGCCCTGATCGCAGGCCTGGTCGCTCAGCATGGGCCCGGCCTGCTCGGCCGGCGGCAGGGGCGCGGCCGGGCTCTGGCCGCCGGCCTGGCTCTCGGCCCGGTCCTTGGCCTTGGGCGGCGCGCGCAGGATGAAGCCGTCGTCGCCGTCGCGGGGCGAACAGGCGGCGAGCATCAGGGCGGTCAGCGCCGCCGCGCGGAACCTGCCCCCTCCGAACGCCTTCATTCCGCGCGTGTCCCTGCCTTCAGCATGGAAGTGAAACGATGAAGCCCAACCGACGCTCCCTGGCCCTGACGGCGGCGGCGCTCGCCCTGGCCGCCTGCTCGGACATGGTGATCAAGGCCGACCAGGACAAAGAGGAGCCGAGCGCTGCGGCCGGCGGAGACGCGTCCCGGGCGACGGTCGCGGCCGCGCAGCCGGCGGCGGCGTCCGCCAACCCGCTGGCGCAGGGCATCGACAAGGCGGCCTTCTCCACCGCCTCCGTCGAGACCGAGACGGGCCGGCAGATGATGATCCGCGCCCAGGTGCTGCTCGACCGCGCCCACTTTTCGCCCGGCGTGATCGACGGCCAGTACGGCGAGAACGTGCGTCAGGCGATAGCCGCCTTCGAGGCCGCCAACGGCCTGCCGGTCGACGGCCAGATCGACGCCCAGGTGTTCGAAAAGCTCGCCGCGGGCGACACGACTCCGATCATGCAGGACTATGTGATCACCGAGGCGGACGTGAAGGGCCCCTTCGTCGAGAAGATCCCCACCGACTACGAGCAGATGGCCAAGCTCGAGAAGCTGGCCTACGCCAGCCCGGCCGAGCTGCTCGCCGAGAAGTTCCACATGGACGAGAAGCTGCTGCGGGCCCTGAACCCCAACGTCGATTTCAGCAAAGCGGGCACGTCCATCCTCGTCGTGCGCCCGGGCGCGGACAAGCTTCCCAACCAGGTGGCCATGATCGAGGTCGACAAGGCGGAGCGCGAGGCGCGCGCCTACGACGCCGGCGGCAAGCTGCTCGCGGTCTACCCGGCCTCGGTCGGATCCAGCGAGATGCCCGCGCCGGCCGGACACTGGGAGGTGGCGACAGTCGCGCCGGACCCCACCTGGAACTACGACCCGGAGAAGCTGAACTTCGGCAAGGTCAAGAAGAAGCTGACCATCGCCGCCGGCCCGAACAACCCGGTCGGCAGCATCTGGATCGACCTCACCAAGGAGACCTACGGCATCCACGGTACGCCCGACCCCAACAAGGTTGGCAAGACCGACAGCCACGGGTGCGTGCGCCTGACCAACTGGGACGCCCAGGAGCTGGGCGCCGCGGTGTCGAAGGGGACCAAGGTGGTGTTCGTCGGCACCGAGGGCGCCACGGGCAAGAAGGCGGCCTGAGGGCCTCAGCTGCGCCAGCGCAGCGTCGCCGGCTGCACGGGATTGGAGAACGGCCGCCCGTCGCGCCGGGCGGCCGCCCATTCGCGCTTCAGCTGCTGGTACCACTTGGCCTGGGTGTCGGCGTCGTCGATCCATAGCAGGCTGGGGTCGTACTTCAGCCCCTCGTTCTGCAGGTTCACCATGTCGCCGTCCTGGCGCAGGAAGGCCCGCGCGCCGGCGGCGATGAACGGCTTTAAGAACCAGAACGCCGGATGGTCGGACCAGACGATCTGGGTGATGCGGGTCCTCTTCTCGGAGATCGGCGTCAGGCAGGTCAGCGACAGCACCTGGCGCGCGCCCACCGTCACATGCTCCCAGCGCAGCCCGGGAATTCGGAAGGTGATCTCGGTCAGCGGCTCGCCGCCGAGGATGGCGTAGGCGCGTGAGTTCTTGGACGGCTCGTGCCGCACCATGGCGAAGCCGGCCTCGCGGGGCTCGAACTTCTTGGCCTTCTCGTGCTGGCTCTTGGCCGAGCGCCACCACCACTGTTGGTGCACATATGGGCCGTGCGCCGGGTCCATCAGCCCGACGACGGCGTGGTCGATGTGGGCCTCGAAGTCCATCCGGTCCACCAGCTTGGGCGCGCCCCCGACCACGCCCGGGAAGTTGGGGGGCTCCACGTCCGGCTCGCCGGAGAAGCGCGGATCGGCGCTGATCCAGACGAACACCAGCCCCTGGCTCTCGCGCACCGGATAGCGGCGCACGCGGATCTTGGAGACGTCCATCGCCTGGTCGCCGACCAGCGAAGGGATGGCGGTGCACGCCCCGTCCGTGCCGAACCGCCAGCCGTGATAGGGGCAGGCGACCACTTCGCGCCCGTCGGCCTCGCGGGTCAGCCGGCCGGCCGAAAGCGGCGCGGCCCGGTGCGGGCAGATGTCCCTGAGCGCGTAGGCTTCGCCCGCCTGGGTGCGGCCGAGCAGGATCGGCTCGCCGAGGATCTCGTAACGCTGCAGCTTGCCGGGCTTCAGGTCGCCGGCCAGCGCGGCGAAATACCAGATGTCCGTCAGGAAGCCCTCGCCGAAGCGGAGCTGGGGCGCACGGGCCGGACGGATGTCGCCTTCGGGCATGGGGCGGGTTGTAGCCGGACTCGCCGCAGGCTGCACCCCTCGCCGCAGCGGCGATCAGGCGGAGGGCGGGCGATCCGCGACGGACCGCCCGCGCCCCGTTCACTAGCTCAGGACGACGATCGCCACGCGGCGGTTCTGCGACCGGCCCTCAGGCGTCTCGTTCGGGGCCACCGGCGACTCCTCGCCGTAGGAAATGGTCGCCATGCGGTTAAGCGCGACGCCTTGCTTGGCGAGGTAGCGGCGCACCGCCTCGGCCCGGGCTTCGCCCAGCTGCTCGTTGTAGCTGTCGTCGCCGGTGGCGTCGGTGTGGCCCTGGATCTCCAGGTAGACGTTGCGGTTCTCGGCCTTCAGCCGTTGAGCCAGCTCCGCCAGCCGGGCCTCGGCTTCCGGCGAAAGGGCGGAGTGATCGACCGGGAACTTCACCGAATCGTCCGACAGCACCACCTCGTAGAGGAACTTGCCTTCCGCCAGCTTGTGAGCGGCGTTCGCCCGCTGCAGGGCCTCGCCGGCCGTGCCTTCCACCTGGGTCACTCGCTGGTCGACTACGGCCACGTTCTCGCGCACGAACTTGTGGCTCGCGCACCCCGTCGTCGCCACGGCGGCCATCAGCACCGCCGTCGTAATGGCCCCCGCCCTCAGTCTCGCTTGGATCACAGTCGCTATCCCTCTATCGACGCGCCGCTCCTAGGCTTCAGCGCTGCCGTCAGGTGCTTCAATGGGCGTGGCGGCCTAATGACGCGCATATGGCGCAATCGTGGCGCCGCTCTCGCATCCAGCGGCAGGCGCGGGCGCCCCACTTCGGACATGGCTGACGATGAAGCTCTCCGGCGGCGGCGATTCCCGGAACGGGTAGGCGCCGGCCAGGGCGGTGCGAACTTCCGTCCGCTCGACAGGTTGGGAGCTCAGGGCCACCCTCCTTTCGGGTAGCGTGCGCGTTGGAACCGGGGCGGTCGGATTGATCTACGACGTTTCGATGGGGGCTGACCGGCGGGCCGGTCCGGCGCGGCGGCGGCGCCGTCTGCTGGCGGCCCCGATCAGCATCGCCGCCCATCTGGCCGTCGCCCTGGCGCTCTACCAGGCCCGTCCCGAGCCGATGCAGATCTATGAGGAGCAGCCGTTGGCGCTGTCCCTGGTCGAGCCCCGCCTTCTCGTCCCCCCGCCTCCGCCGCCGGAGCCCGAGCCCGACCCCGCGCCGAAGGTCTCCGAGCCGGCCCCGCCCGCCCCGCCGTCCGCCGATGCGCCGGTCCCGGCGCCCTCGCCAGACAAGCCGAGGCCCCTGCGCAAGGCGCGGCTGGCCAAGGCGGTCCCGAAGGATGTCGTCCCCCTGTTCGCCGGCAAGGCCGAGACCGACGCCGTGGGCGTCGCCCAGACCGTCGCCCCCGGGAATGGCCTTAGCGACGGCGAGATCGCCGGGGCGCGCACCGCTGGGACAGGCGGCGCCGGGGGCGGCTGCGACATGGTCGATCTGCTGCAGAAGGCCCTGCGCCGCGACGCCGACGTGCAGGCCGCCATCGCCCGCGAGCACGCCGTGCTCTCCGGCAAGGCGATCAACCTGTGGAGCGGCGACTGGATCCGCGGCTCCGGCCAGGAGGGCAAGGGCCTGGCCGGCGTGCGCCAGGCGATCATCATGGAGGTCGGCTTCGCCCCCGCCGCCTGCCGCAACGAGACGGTGCGCGGCCGAGTGGTGATCTCCCTGGCCGACCGGCCGGGCGCCCCGCGCATCGTGCTGGGTTCGGGCGCCTGGCGCTGGTCCGAGCTGCTCCACGCGCAGGGCGCGGTGCGCAGCGCCCGCTACGGCGGCTAGAGCGCCGGAGCCCGCAGGACGAAGCGGGCCGGCAACCTCACCCGGATCATCCAGAAGACCAGCGCGCCCAGGGCCGCGAACGGCGGGATCATCAGGTGCGGCCCGCGGAACTGCGCCGGGATCTCGTCGGCCTGCCCGAAGAAGAACGAGCCGGCGGCGACGAACAGCGCCAGGCACATCCGCCACAGGTGCCGCGCCAGCCTTGGCCGTCCGGCCAGCCCGCCGGCGCGGATCACCCGAAGGTCCAGTGCAGCGCCAAGCAGCGCTAGCGCCGCGAAGACGAAATAGAGGGTCGGAGCGTCGCCGGACGAGGGGTCGCCGTCCTGCACGCCCACCGTCGCGGCCTGGACGCCGATCGCCAGCGCGCCGAGGGCTATCAGGCCGGCCGTGGCCATCGCGGCGACCTCGAAGCGGCCGGTGGTCCGCGGCGCGCGCTGTACGGCCGCCCAGGCGGTGGTCACCAGATAGAGGGTGAAAAGGCCGGCGATGGTGTTCATCCGCTGGACCGCCAGCGCGGCCATCACCGCTGCGAACCCCGCCATGATCACCATGGAGACGAAGAAGACGGTCCCGATCTGCCGGTGGAGGGTTCCGCCCTTGCGCACGGCTAGGGCCGCAAAGCCCGAGACGATGCCCACCAGGCCGCCGACCACATGGGCCAGCACTGGTGGCGGGTAGGGCAGGACGTCCAACAACCCGTGGATTACCAAGACTTAACTCCAGCTATCTTGCGTCGCCTGATACCGTCCTCTAGCGCCGCTCACGGCCGCGGCCCATGATCGGGTGCGTCAAAACCATGTCCCCAGGTTGCGCGATGGCGGTGCGGGCTGCGGAGCTGACGGTGGGCGCAGGCTTCGCCAAAGGCCTGCTGGAGTTCGCCGTCTCCAAGGGCGCGGACCGGGCCGAGCTCATGGCCCGCGCAGGCCTCTCGCCGGAGGATCTGGCGGCCCAGGACGGCCGCGTCCCCTGGGCGCGCTACGTGGCCCTGATGCGAGCCGGCAAGGCGCTGACCGGCGATCTGGCGCTCGCGCTGCACTACGGCGAGGCCGTGGAGATCTCCCAGGTGTCCATCGTCGGGCTGATCGGCCGGGCCGCCGACACGGTGATGGACAGCTTCGCCACCCTGAACAGGTTCGTGCGGCTGATCGTCGAGACCGAGAACGAGGGCCCCGGCGAGCGCTTCCAGCTGCGCCGCGACCGGACCGGCCTTTGGATGGTCGACACCCGCAAGGACGCCGACGCCTTTCCGGAGCTGACCGAGTCCTGGCTCGCCCAGATGATCTGCGGCCCCCGCCGCTACGACAAGCGCCGGTGGGTAAAGGCGGCCCACGTCACCCATCCCGCGCCCGACCACGCCGCGGAGTACGAGAAGGTGCTGGGCGTCCCCGTGGTGTTCTCCAGCGACCGCAACGCCATGCTGATCGAGGAGGCCAGCCTCGACGCCCCCGTCGCCTACTTGCCGCGCTACGTGAAGGGCGTGCTCACCGGCCACGCCGACGCCCTGCTGCGGGAGCTGGAGGCCTCCAAGTCCACCCGCGGCCGGGTCGAGGCGCTGCTCAAACCCATGCTGCACAGCGGCCAGGCCAGCATGGATTTCGTCGCCGGCCAGCTCGGCCTCTCCCGCCAGACGCTGTTCCGCCGCCTGAAGGGCGAGGGCGTCACCTTCGAGCAGGTTCTCGACCAGCTGCGCTGCCGGCTGGCGCGCGACTACCTCACGACGCGCAAGCTGTCGGTGAACGAGACGGCCTACCTGCTGGGCTTCTCCGACCCCGCCGCCTTCTCCCGCGCCTTCAAGCGCTGGACCGGGGAGAGTCCGAGCGCGGCGC
>NZ_DATAGM010000282.1:0-4041 GCF_036263695.1 Phenylobacterium sp. | reverse complement strand
GGTGCCGAGCTCGGCGCTCGCGCCGGAGCTGGCGCCCGACTACCACGAGCGCACCGGCCTGCTCGGCTACCGGCTGGTGTTCAACGCCATCGGCGCGGCGACCGCCGCCGTCCTCGCCTACGGCTGGTTCCTGCGCTCCACGCCCGATCAGCCGATGGGCCAGCTGAACGCGGCCGGCTACAGCCCCTATGCGATCACCGTGGCGGCGATCACCGTCGTGGTGATCCTGGCCTCCACCGCCGGGACCCACCACACCATCCCGCGCCTGCACATTCCGCCGAAGCGCCGGACCGAGCCCCGCGCGATCGTGCGCGAGTTGACCGCCACCCTGTCGAACCGCAACTTCCTGGTCCTGCTGTGCGCCGGCGCCTTCATCGGCGTGATGCTGGGGATGGTCGGCGGCCTCACCCTCTATTTCAGCACCTACTTCTGGGAGCTGCCCTCCTCCAAGCTGCTGATCCTGATGCTGGCGCCGCTGTTCGCCACGCCGGTCGGGGCGTTGCTGGCGCGGCTGGTCTCGCAGAAGGTGGGCAAGCGGAGCACCGCCATGCTGCTCGGCCTCGGCGGGATCACCGTCAGCCTCTCGCCGATCGTGGCGCGGCTCTTCGGGGTGATGCCGCCGAACGGCTCGGACGCCCTGCTGTGGATCCTGGCGCTGGCGCAGTTCCTGGCGACGGCCGGCATCGCCGGTGCGGCCATCATGCTGACCTCAATGCTGGCTGACACGGTCGAGGAGACCCAGGTGAAGACCGGCCGCCGGGCCGAGGCCCTGCTGCTGTCGGCGGACAGCACGCTGCAGCGGCTGGCCCAGGGGCTGTCGGTGATCATCCCCGGCGTGCTGCTGACCGTTGTCGGCTTCCCGGAGGGCGCCAAGCCCGGGCAGGTGGACCCGCAGATCCTCGACAACCTGGCGCTGGCCTACGTCCCCACGGTCTACATCGCGATCCTGATCGCGGCGGGAGTGCTGTTCCTCTACCGGCTCGACAAGGCCGGCCACGAGAGGAACCTGGCGACGATCCGCGAGGCGGCGGCGCTCACCGAAGCCATCGCCGAGGCCGATCCCCTGCCCGCGCACCTTGGCCCTGTCGGCGTGCAGAGCCGGCCGATCTAGGCCTCAGCCGCCGCGCGGGGCCGGCAGTTCGAAGATGCCCATCAGCAAGGGACGCACGAAAACCGCGGGCGCGGCCTTCTGCTTGACGCCCGGCACCCAGAAGCTGAGCTCGGCGCCGGCGTTCAGGGTGGCGTTCAGCATCTGGGCGGCGATGAACGGGTCCACCGGCCGGATCGAACCCTCCGCGATCCCATCGGAGATCATGCCCGCGAAGCGGTCGGAGACCCGGTTGGACTGCTCCACCATCTTGCCGCGGATGTGCTCGGGCACCGCGCTGAGCGCCGAGGTCCGCAGCAGCGGCCCGTAGTCGGAGAGCTGGTATTCCGCCAGCGTTGCGGCCGCGTCCACCAGCTTGCTCCACTGGTCGCCGGAGCCGGCCATGGCCTTGCGCTGCACCCGCCGCATCACCTCAAAGGTGCGCTCGAAACAGGCCACCACCAGGTCGTCCTTGGCGTCGATGTGGTGGTAGAACGAGCCCTTCGTGACGTTCAGCTCGGCCGAGATCAGCTCCACCGACGCGCCTCGGTAGCCGCGGCTGTTGATCAGCCGGGTGGCGGCCAACAGGAAGGTCTCACGGGAGATCTCCTGGGGATCGGCGCCGGCGATCTCCTCCAGGTCCATGGCCTCCGGCGCCCAGCGAGCCTGCGGCTGGGCCAGCCCGCCTGAGAGGATTCCGGACACCCGCTCGGCGAGCCGGGCGTAATCCTCCGGATCGTACCGGCGCAGCCAGGCCTCGGCCCAGAACAGCTGCTCGAGCAGCATGTGGGTGCGCGCCGTCTTGCGGCCGCGGCTCAACGCGGCGAGCTCGGGGCCGTCGAACACTTGCCGCACCTTGCGGAACACCCGCATGAAGGCCTCGAAGACCTGCGCCTTGCGGGGCGGGTTCAGGGCGCGCAGGTCGTTCAGCACCGGCAGCGGCGGGGCTTCACCCGCCACGCCCTGCCGCAGCCGCTCGAAGTGCAGCGCCAGCAGCTTGCGCAGCCGCGCCTCGGGCGTCGCCTCGGCGCAGGCCGCCTCGGCGATGGCGTAGAGGGTTTCGATGCCGCGCATCAGGCAGGCGGCCGCGAGGTCTTCCTTGCGCTTGAAGTAGTAGGTGACGCTGGTGGTGGAGAGCCCGACCGCCGCCGCGGCGTCGCCGAGCGTCAGCCCGCGCACGCCGGCGCGGTTCAGGATCTGCGTGGCTGCGTCGAGGATGGCCTCACGCTTCTTCTCATAGCGGGGTGTGGAGCGCGCGAGGCTGCGTTCGGCCATAGGTCCTCTTGGTCGCCTTTAGAAACCCGAATGCCATGAGAGGCCTCGGCTGGGGAAGGCTTTTCGAACTTTGGGGATCGCATCCGCCGCGCCGGAAGCAAGAACAGGCGCGGTGGCGCAGCTTCGCGGCGCCCATCGAGGCTTGGCGCGGGTCGGCATTGGGTTATCGTCGTTCACTGAAGGCCGCCCGTCAGAGGCGGGCCGCGAGGAGGCGCCCATGAAGTTCACCTGGTTCAACCTGATGCCGTGGCCCTACCTGCCGGACGACTTCCGGGAAAAGAACCGCAGCGTCTGGGTCAACATCGACCAGCGGCTGTTCGATCCGGCCAAGAGCCACGAGGTGTACAACACCTACATGGACCTCCTCGAATACGCCGCCGACCTCGGCTTCGACGGCATCGGGGTGAACGAGCACCACCAGAATGGCTACGGCATTATGCCGAGCCCGAACATCATCGCCGCGGGCCTCGCGCGTCGCACGAGCGACGCGGCCATCGTGGTGCTGGGCAACTCCATCGCCCTCTACAACCCGCCGGTCCGGGTGGCCGAGGAGTTCGCGATGCTGGACTGCATCAGCGGCGGGCGGCTGGTGGCCGGCTTCCCGGTCGGGACCTCGATGGACACCAACTACTGCTACGGCCAGATCCCGTCGCTGACCCGGGAGAAGTACGCCGAGGCCCACGACCTGATCATCAAGGCCTGGACCACCCGCGAGCCGTTCGCCTTCAACGGCCGGTACAACAAGCTGCGCTACGTCAACATCTGGCCGAGGCCCATCCAGCAGCCGCACCCGCCCGTGCACATCCCCGGCGGCGGCTCGGTGGAGACCTACGACTTCTGCATCGACAACACCTACTCGTACTCATACCTGAGCTTCTCGGGCTACCTGCGCGCCCAGGCGCTGATGAACGGCTACTGGAAGCGGGTGGAGGAGCGCGGCGCGCCCGACAAGAGCCCCTACCGGGCCGGCTTCGCCCAGACGATCTGCGTGGCGGAAACCGACGAGGAGGCCGAGCGGCTCTTTTCCGAGCACGTCAGCTATTTCTACAACCGCTGCCTGCACGTTTATCCCGGCTTCGCCGACGCGCCGGGCTACCGGACCATCAAGACCATCCAGTCCGGGGCGCTGTCGCAATACGCGCCCCAGCGCGGCGGCTACGCCAACCTGACCTGGAAAGACCTGACCGAAGGCGGCCACGTGATCGCCGGCAGCCCGGAAACCGTCCGCCAGCGGATGGAGGAGCTGATCAAGGGCCTGCACGTGGGCAACATCTTCTGCCTGATGCACGTGGGGAACATGCCGGCCGACAAGTGCATGTATTCGACGAAGCTGTTCGCCGAGAAGGTGATGCCCAAGCTGCGGGGCATCTTCCCCGAATACGCCGACGACGACCGGTTCTGGTGCAAGCCGCTGGGCTCACGCGTCACCCCCGGCTCGCTGCCGCCCGCGCCCACCAAGGCGCCGCTCGTGCCGGCCGCGGAATAGGAGGGCAAGATGGAGCTTACGACCGTCCAGACCCGCCATGTCCCGGTCCGCGTGATCACCGGCGGCTCCGGCCCGCCCCTCGTCTACTTGCATGGCGCCGGCGGGGTCACGCCGCAGGACCCGCTGCTCAATGCGCTGGCCGAGCGCCATCAGGTGTTCGCCCCGCTGGTCCCCGGCTACGGCGATTCCGAGG
>NZ_DATAGM010000281.1:0-5309 GCF_036263695.1 Phenylobacterium sp. | reverse complement strand
GAGACCCAGCCGGACCGCAACTGGCACTGACGGGTGAAGCTTGGCCGCGGCGACCGCACCGCCAAGGGTTCCTTAATCGGCTCAGCTCAAGGTCCGACCTGCCTAGAGGCAGGAGGTGCATATGCCGATCATCGCCGCCGCCATCGGAGCCGCAGCCCTGGCCGCGCAGCCGGCGCCGCAGATCGAGACCTCCGTCCGCCCGATCGAGGGCGGCCAGGCCGTCCGACTGACCTACACCGAGCTGGCCAGCGTCACCTCTCCGACGCCTGACGGCGCCTCTCCTGCCCTCGGTCCGACGGCCGATCTTCGGCTGTCCAACGCCGCCTATGCCTGGGAGACAGGGATACGGACGATCGCGCTCAGCAACGGCGTTGGATCGACGTCGCAGGCCGTCACGACGGTTAACGTTCTGATGACGATCCGGGAATCGTCCAAGTAACGACACACAGTCGCCACAGTTTAGACCGGCCCTGCGGCTGGTCTTCGCTTAATGCTACGCTTGTGCGCAAATGCCGCACTCGCCCTATCTCACTGATTTATCGGCAAAAATCACGATCTCAGTACAGTCGGCGTTTCTGCGCGCGCTCTGCCGCACAGTCTCGTCGCAATTGCCGGGCTAAGCGAGAGGCCTCGGCTGAGCGGGGGCGCAGCTACGAAGGCTCGGTGGCGTCAGTTCGCCGGCCTCCAGGGACGCATCATGGCTGAGATCGACTATTCTAACTGGAAACTTACCCTACCCACCGACTCGAGCGGCGGGTTCAGCGGGACGGCTGTCGAGATCAAGAGTCTCTCAGGCTATGAGAACGCCAAGTACTTCTACCAGGGCTCCGACGGGGCGCAGGTCTTTGTCGCCCCTGTCGAGGGCGCCACAACGAGCGGCTCCAATTATGCTCGTTCAGAACTCCGGGAAATGCTGGGGACGGATCGCGCCGCCTGGAAGCTGAGCCAAGGCGGGCAGATGGTCGGAACGCTCGAAGTGGACGTAGCCCCGACACTGTTCGGGGGCTCCCCCGGCCGCGTGATCTTCGCCCAGATCCACGGGATCGATGACGAGCTGGTTCGCTTCTACTGGGAAGGGAACCAGATCTATTTCAAGAACGACCAGGCGGGCTCCAGCAACAGCGAGCAACGCTTCGACCTGAAGAACGCGGCCGGCGAGCGACCGAACGTCTCTCTGAATGAGAAATTCTCTTACTCGATCGACGCGGATGGCTCCGACCTCGTAATCAAGGTGTGGGCCGACGGTCAGGTCTATACGTCGGCGACCAAGATCAACGACGTGTGGCAGTCCGACGCCTTTTATTTCAAGGCCGGGACCTACCTCGGCACGAATGAGACGCAGGGCGAAGGGTATGGTCAGACCTCATACTTCGACCTTCGGTTCACGCACGGCGACCAGCAACTGACGCCGATCCTCGGCGGAACCACCTCCGCGCCGACCCAGCCGGCCCCAACCTCTCCGCCGCCGCCGACCCAGGACACTGGCTCGGGGACGGGCACGGTCGCACTCGGCGCCAACTGGCCGACTAACGTGGACGACCCAACCGCTGGCTCGGGCGCCATTCTCGGCACGACCGGCAACGACAATCCTAAGGGCACCAGCGGCGACGACATCTTTGTCGGCAGCCAGGGCTCCGACATCTACGACGGCGGGGCGGGTGTCGACACTGTCTCCTACCAGAATAGCGCCAGGATGGTGGTCGTCGACCTGGACAAGGCCACCCAGTCCCGCCAGTCGGGCGACTCGGGCTATGATCAACTGAGAAACGTCGAGAACCTCTGGGGCTCGGAATACGCCGACCGCTTCTACGGCAACTCGGGAGCCAACCTGCTTGCCGGCGGTAAGGGCGACGACCTGCTGTCGGGCGACACCGGCAACGACACCCTGATCGGCGGCGTGGGTTCCGACACCCTGATGGGCGGCGGCGGCGCGGACCTGTTCGTGTTCACCGCTGACGACGGGAAGGACGTGATCCAGGGCTTCTCCAAGAGCGGCGGCGACAAACTGGCGTTCGTGGACGTGGCCGGGATCGACAGCGTCTCCGACGTCATGGCCGCCGCCAAGGTCTCCGGCTCGAACGTGGTCATCACCCTCGGGGACGACGTGATCACGCTGCAGAACACCACCCTCAGCTCGCTGCAGGACGCGGTGTTCGTCTACTGACGAGGGCCAGAGGAGAGCGCCTTCTCGGGGGCGGCCGCCGCGCGGCCGCCCCCTTTTTCTTGTGCAGAAGGCGCCTCTTTCGAGAGCGCAGAGCGGCGGAGTGCGCCCAATGGGTAACAGCCGAAAAAAGGCGCCCGTTCGGAATGGAACTTTGCCCCCTAACCCCGGTTTAGCGGCGACTTCGGGATCGCGGTTAATCGGGTGTTACGATGCTAAAGGGCGGGCTGGAACAGGGTGAGGAAGCCGGCCGAGAGAGCGGCTCGGAGACCATCGAGCACTTAGACATCGACGTCTACAGGCGCCCGGCCAAAGGGCGCTCGCCAATCGTCCCGGTGCTGATGTGCGGCGGCGCCGGAAGCCGGCTTTGGCCGCTGTCCAACGAGACCACCCCCAAGCAATTCCACGCCTTCGCCGGCGACCGCTCGATGTTCCAGCTGACGCTCGAGCGGCTGTACGCCGAGGGCCGCGAGGAGCTCTGCGCGCCGATCATCGTGACCGGCGAGCGCTACGTCGACCTGGTGCGCGCTCAGCTGGCCGAGCTCGGCCTCGAGGCTCTGCGCATCGTGCTGGAGCCGATGGGCCGCAACACGGCCCCGGTGGCGGTGATCGCCTCCTTGCTGGCGCGAGAGCATGCCCCCGGGGCGCGCGTGCTGCTGCTGCCGGCCGACCACATCATCGGCGAGCCCGAGCGGCTCTACGAACTGATCCAGGACGCGGCCGGGCTCGAGGACCGGATCATCACCTTCGGCGTGCGGCCGGACCGGCCCGAGACCGGCTACGGCTACATCCGCCGCGGCCGGCGCCTGGAGGGCGAGGTCTACGAGATCGAGCGGTTCACCGAAAAACCGGACCTCGCCCGCGCCGAGGCGTTCGTGAAGGATCCGGAATTCTGCTGGAACGCGGGGTTCTTCCTGTTCCCGCCGAACCTGCTGCTGGCCGAAATGGGCGCCTACCAGCCGGAGGTGCTGTCGGCCGCCGAGGCCGCGCTGCAGGCCGGCCGGAGCGAAGGCCCGGTGGTGCTGCTCGACGCTGAGCGGTTCGCCGCCTGCCCCAGCATCTCCATCGACTACGCGGTCATGGAGAAGACCCGTAAGGCCGCCGTCGCCGCCTGCGACGTGCCCTGGTCGGACGTCGGCTCCTGGCAGGAGCTGTGGCGGCTGGGCCCGGCCGACCCGCGCGGCAACGTGGCCCGCGGCGAGGCGCTGATCGTCGATTCCGACAACTGCCTGGTCCACGCGACCAGCCGCAGGGTGGCGGTGCTGGGCCTCACCGACGTGGTGGTGGTGGAGACGCCGGACGCCGTGCTGGTGCTGCCGATCGACCGCTCGCAAGACGTGAAGACGGTGGTCGAAGCCCTGGCTGCGGCCACGGCCGCTTCGGCGCTCAAGGTGCTGGCGAGCAACGACGACGAGGCCCGTCCGGCAGAGGCGACCGGAGAGGTGTCGGCTCATGGCTGAAGGCGTCCTCATCCCCAAGGAATATGAACCGCCGACGCTGGACAGCGTCTGCGACGACGTCGCCCGTTGGCTGAACACCGCGGCCCTGCCGCTGTGGGCCGAGCGCGGCCAGGACGCTTCGGGCCTGTTCCACGAGCGGCTCGACTTCGACGGCCGGCCGGACCTGAGCGCCATGCGCCGGATGCGGGTGCAGGCGCGCCAGCTGTTCGTCTTCGCGGAGGCGGGGATGATGGGCTGGCAAGGCGGCTCCGAAGATATCGTGACCCGCGGCCTGGAGGCGTTCGTCGCCCGCTGCTGGGCGCCCGACGGCGCGCCCGGCTGGGCGCACATGCTGTCCCCGGACGGCTCGCTGGCCGATCCGACGCGGGACACCTACGACCACGCCTTCGCCCTGCTCGCACTGGCGTCGGTGTGGCGCTACACCGGCTCGGACCTGGCGTTGCAGATGCGCGACCGGACCTTGGCGTTCATCGACGCCTCTCTGACCGACCATCTGCACGGCGGCCTGCACGAGGGCCTGCCCCACAGCCTGCCGCGTCGGGCCAACCCGCACATGCACATGCTGGAAGCCATGCTGGCCTGGCATGCCACCACCGGCGATGCGGAGTTCCGCCACCGGGCCGACCAGCTCGTCCAGCTGTTCCTGGACAAGTTCTACGATCCGTTCTCGGAGACGCTGGGCGAGTTCTACGACGAGGCCTGGCGCGGGCCGTCGGTCACCGAGCGCGTTGTCGAGCCGGGCCACCACTTCGAGTGGACGTGGCTGCTGCACGAGGCGGCGGCGCAGGGCTGCATCGACGCGCGGCCCCAGGCGGCCGGCCTCTATCGGTTCGGACTGGAGTTCGGCCTCGACCAGTACGGTCTGGCGATCGACGAGCTGCGGGCCAACGGCGCGGTGGCGCGGGCCTCGCGCCGCACCTGGCCGCAGACCGAGCTCATCAAGGCGCTTGTGGTGATGGCGCGCGACGGGGACCTGAAGGCGCAGGTCCGGCTGCCGTTCACCGTGCAGACTATGATGCGGACCTATCTGGGCACGCCGACGCCCGGCCTGTGGTTCGACCAATTCGACGCCCAAGGCCGCACGCAGGACCAGCATGCGCCCGCCAGCACCTTCTACCACCTGGTCATGGCCTTCCGGGAACTGTTCGACGGGGCCGAGCAAATCGCCGGCGAGCCGGCCTACGGAATTCCGGTTGCTGCGGTGCAACCTTCGCAGGTCAGCTCAGTTTAGGGCGCGGGCTGGGCGGGGGCTTCCTCACCCAACAAGGCAACTGTCCGTCGCGGCGGGCGAATTCTCATCGGGCGCTCGCCTCCGCGCGGGCCGCCGACCTGACATCTGGGTGTGGAGCTGAGTAATGGCTGATCAAGAACCGCTTTCCGTCAGCGTCTTTGGCGCGGGCTACGTCGGCGCCGTCACGGCCGCCTGCATCGCCAAGACCGGCATCAAGGTCGTGGCCGTCGACCTCGACAAGAACAAGGTCGAGCAGATCGCCCGCGGCGTCTCGCCGATCGTCGAGCCGGGGCTGCCGGAGCTGCTGAAGAGCGGGGTCGAGAAGGGCCTGATCACCGCTACCACCGACGCCAAGGCGGCGGTGGCCCAGACCAACCTCTCCATCGTCTGCGTCGGCACCCCGAGCGATCCGAGCGGCGAGCCGAACCTGCGCTACGCGGTCGGCGCGGCCCAGGAC
>NZ_DATAGM010000280.1:0-10915 GCF_036263695.1 Phenylobacterium sp. | reverse complement strand
AAGTGCGGCACGTCCCGGAAGCTGTCCGTCATCCGCCGGGCGACCGTCTTTCGCATCCCGTCCAGCGGGATGAGATCGTAGCTGCCTTCCGGGATCCCCATCTGCTGCAGCGACTGGACCGGCCGAGGCTCGCCGCGCGCTGCGGGCGCCACGCCGGGCGTCTGGGCCGGCTTCGCGCCGGGCTGGGCCTTTTCCACGTCGGCGCGGACGATCCGGCCGTGCGGGCCGCTGCCCTGGACGGCCGAGAGGTCGATGCCCTTCTGCTGCGCGATCCGGCGGGCGACGGGCGAGGCGAAGACGCGTGCGCCCCCTCCGCCAGCCTTCGGCTGCCCCACCTCCCCCGTCGTCTCCGCGACGGGTGAGGATCTGCCCGCAGGTGTTTGATCTTTCTCTCCTCTCCCGCTCGCCGGGGAGGGGAACTGCGAAGCGGTGGAGGGGGCGTTGGGCGCAGCCTCGGCCTTGGTCGGCGGGACCCCTGCGCCCTCGCCGCTCAGCCGCGCGATCGGCGTGTTGACCTTCACTTCCTCGGTGCCCTCGGGCACCAGGATCTCCTCGACCACGCCTTCGTCGACCGCCTCGACCTCCATGGTCGCCTTGTCGGTCTCAATCTCGGCGATCACGTCGCCGGCGGCGACCTTGTCGCCCACCTTGACGTGCCACTTGGCGAGCGCGCCCTCCTCCATGGTGGGCGACAGAGCGGGCATCAGGACGTCGATCGGCATGGCTCAGGCGCTCGGCATGGCTTCGACGAGTTCGGTCGGAGTCCAGCGGGCCATGCGGCGCGCCAGCTTCTCCTCGTCGGTCTCGTCATCATAGGTGACAGGCTCGGGCGTGCGGCCCTGGAAGGCCTCCAGCCCCGCGCCCCAGGCGTTGAGCGTGGCCAGGCCACGACCGTTCAGCGGCAGGTAGGAGGCCACATAGACCCCGCACTCGGCGCAGATCAGCGCGTCCACCTGCTTTCGTCCGAACCGGTAGCGGGTGAGCGCGCCCGGTGCGGCCTCGATGAACAGGCGGCTCTCCGGGTCCGAGGTGGTAGCCGCGCCGTGCCGCCGGCAAAACCCGCACTGGCAAGCCCTTAGCGGCAGCTCCTCAGGCGGCCTGCTCGGATGGAAGAGCACCTTGATCGCCCCGCAGTGGCACTGGCCAGCCAGCTCCATCACGAGAACTCCTTGGAGAGGTGCGCCAGCTCCGCGGCGTTCGCTTCCCAATTTCGGCCGTCGAAGGCGGCGATGTTCAGCGACAGCCCTTCCGTCTCGTCCAAGCAGCGCGCGTTGACGCTCCAGCCGTCCGGATTGGACCGCGGCCGGTAGAAACTCTTGATGCCGCACTCGGCGCAGAACAGGTGCCGGGCGGTGCGGGTGTTGAAGGTGTATTCGGCCAGCCGCTCGGCGCCCTTGGTCAGCCGGAACCGGCTCTCCGGCACGATCACGTGCACGAAGCCCGACTTGGCGCACATGGAGCAGTTGCAGGTCTGCGCCTCCACCTCGGCGGGCAGGCACACCTCGAACCGCACGCCGCCGCAGTGGCAGCCGCCGGCGCGCCAGGTGAACGCGTCCTCGCCCCTAGGCACGATAGCTCACCGCCTTCGCCGCCTTGACGATCTTGTGGACCGACGGCAGCGATAGGGCCTCGAGGTTGGCCGCGTAGGGCAGCGGCACGTCCTCCTGATGAACCCGGGCCGGCGGGGCGTCCAGATAATCGAAGGCATGCTCGATCACCCGGGCGATCACCTCGGCGCCGACGCCCATGGGACCCCAGCCTTCCTCGACGGTGACGAGCCGGTTGGTCTTCTTGACGCTCTCGACGACGGTTTCGTGGTCGAGCGGCCGGATGCTGCGAAGGTCGATCACCTCCGCCTCCAGCCCCTCCGCCGAAAGCTCCTCGGCCGCCTTCAGCGCCAGGCCCACCATCCGCGAGTAGGCCACCAGCGTCACCCCGTCGCCCTGGCGCCGGACCTTGGCCTTGCCGATCGGCAGCACCCAGTCCTCCCCTTCGGGGACGTCGAACTCCTGGCCGTAGAGCATCTCGTGCTCCAGGAAGACCACGGGGTTCGGGTCGCGGATCGCCGCCTTCAGCAGGCCCTTGGCGTCGGCGGCGTCGTAGGGCGCGATCACCTTCAGCCCCGGCACGTGGCCGTACCAGGCGGCGTAGTCCTGGCTGTGCTGGGCCGCCACCCGGGCCGCCGCGCCATTCGGGCCGCGGAACACGATCGGGCAGCGGATCTGGCCGCCGGACATGTAGTTGGTCTTTGCCGCCGAGTTGATGATCTGGTCGATCGCCTGCATGGCGAAGTTCCAGGTCATGAACTCGACGATCGGCTTCAGCCCCGCCATGGCCGCGCCGACGCCCAGGCCGGCAAAGCCGTGCTCGGTGATGGGCGTGTCCACCACGCGGCGCTCGCCGAACTCCTGCAAGAGGTCGCGGGAAACCTTGTAGGCCCCCTGGTACTGGGCGACCTCCTCGCCCATTAGGAACACCGCCTCGTCGCGGCGCATCTCCTCGGCCATGGCGTCGCGAAGCGCGTCGCGGACCGTCTGGCGGACCATCTTCGCGCCTTGAGGCAGCTCCGGATCCTTCAGCGGCTCGGCCGTCGGGCGCACCGCCGCCGGCCCCTCGCCTTCCGGCCGATCACCCTTGGCCTCGGACGGCCCCTTCTTCTCCTCGTCGCCCGAGGGTTCCTTGGCGAAGGCGCGGTCGGAGACGGTGTCTTCCTGCTTCGCGTCCGCAGCGGCCGGCGCAGTACCGCCATTGCTCTTCGGGGCGGCCGCTCCGCCTTCCCCGGCCAGACGCGCGATCGGGGTGTTGACCTTCACCTCCTCGGTTCCCTCGGGCACCAGCAGTTCCTCGACCACGCCTTCGTCGACCGCCTCGACCTCCATGGTGGCTTTGTCGGTCTCGATCTCCGCGATCACGTCGCCGGCGGCGACCTTGTCGCCCACCTTCACGTGCCACTTGGCGAGGGTGCCCTCCTCCATGGTCGGCGAGAGAGCCGGCATCAGGACGTCGGTCACTGGGCCGCCTCCACGTAGACGTCGGTATAGAGCTCGGCCGGGTCGGGCTCGGGCGAGGTGCGGGCGAACTCGGCGGAGTCGGCGACGATGGCCTTCACCTCGGAGTCGATGTCGCGCAGCGCCGCCTCGTCGGCGAAGCCGCGCTGTTCCAGCAACTCGCGCAGGTGGTCGATCGGGTCGCGGGTCTTGCGGACCTCGTCCACCTCCTCGCGCGTCCGGTACTTGGCCGGGTCGCTCATCGAGTGGCCGCGGTAGCGGTAGGTCTTCATCTCCAGGATGTACGGCCCTTCGCCGCTGCGCGCGTGCTCGGCGGCCTTGGCGGCGGCGTCCCGGACCGCCAGGACGTCCATCCCGTCCACCTCCTCGCCGGGGATGCGGAAGGAGGCGCCGCGCATGTGCAGGCGCGTCTCCGAGCTCGAGCGCTCGATCGCGGTGCCCATGGCGTACTGGTTGTTCTCGATGACGTAGACGGCCGGCAGGCTCCACAGCTCCGCCATGTTGAAGCTCTCGTAGACCTGGCCCTGGTTGGCCGCCCCGTCGCCGAAGTAGACGAAGGCCACTTTGCCGTTCTGCCTGTAGCGGTTGGCGAAAGCCAGGCCCGTGCCCAGGCTTACCTGCGCGCCGACGATGCCGTGGCCGCCGTAGAAGCCGGCTTCGGTCGAGAACATGTGCATCGACCCGCCCTTGCCCTTGGACGAGCCGCCTTCGCGGCCGGTGAGTTCGGCCATCACCTCGCGCGGATCCATGCCGCAGGCCAGCATGTGGCCGTGGTCGCGGTAGCCGGTGATGACCTGGTCGCCCTCCTGCTGCACCGCTTGGACGCCGACCGCGATCGCCTCCTGGCCGATGTAGAGGTGGCAGAAGCCGCCGATCAGGCCCATGCCGTAGAGCTGCCCGGCCCGCTCCTCGAAACGGCGGATCAGCAGCATGTCCCGGTAGTACTTTAGAAGCTCGTCCTTGCTGGCCGCCCGCTCGGGGGCCTCCTTCGAGGCTTCGGCTTTCGCGGCCTGCCGCGCACGCGCCATCGGCGTCTCCCAGAACCCATGTGCGAGCCCTAACTCGGGACCGCCCCTGGCGGGTTCCGGCTAGTGCTCGATGCGGATCACATAGTCTCTTGGATCGCTGTAGCCTAGCAGGGAGCGGGCCCGCTCTTCGAGAAGATCGCGTGACAAGCTGCTATCGCGCAGCAGCTTGGCCCGGACCTCCAGGTCCGCCCGCTCGGCCTGCAGCAGGGCCAGCTCGTGCCGCTTGGCCGAGAGCTCGGCGTCGCGCACCGTCGACGACAGCAGGCCCCGCTCGCCGGTGAAGGCGTGGAACCCGAAGTAGAAGATCAGGAACGCCAGGGCGGCGGTCGGAAGGTAGGGGCGAAGGCGTACGATCACGGGTCGATTCTGGCGGGAGGAGAACTTCGCCCAACTTGCGCCCCGATGCTTAATTCGACGCTAACCACGGAGCTTAGCCGTACAACTTCGGTCCCCAGGTTGGGGAAAATCGTGTGGGCTGGAGCAACAGCCATCGACGCCGACGGCGTCGCCAGCTCCTTAAACACAAGGGACAACCAAGACCACAAAGATCACGAACAAGCCGAGGAAAGCGCCGGAGCGCGCCCACAGTGGAAAGCTCGTGACGTCCGCTCACAAGGCCCCGGCCTAGAACTCGATTGCGCCTGGACACGCCGGCGACGAGCCTTCGCTCATGACCAGAGACGATCTCCTCGCCGCCGCGACTGAGGCGGCCCGCGCCGACCCGCGTGTCCTGGCCTTTTTCCTGACCGGCAGCCTGGCGACCGGAGAGGGCGATCCGTACAGCGACATCGATACGGTCATGGTGGTTGCCCCGGGCGACCTGCCGGACATGGTCGACGACGCGCGTGCGTGGGTGGAGGCGCTGACTGAACTGGTGCTCTGGAAGCAGGTCCACCCGCCCTACCCGCTGTTCCACGCCATCACCCCGGAGTGGCTGCGCTTCGACATCACCATCACAGCGCCCGACCGCTTGGGCCTCAGCCGCGACCGCACCCGGCCCTTGCTGGACCGCGCGGGGATCTACGAGGCGTTGCCGCCGCACCCGCCGACGAAGCCTCTGAAGCCTGAGGCGGTCGGACGGATCGTCGAGGAGTTCCTGCGCATCCTGGCGCTGGCGCCCGTCCCGCTCGCGCGCCGCGACTACGTCGCCGCCGTCACCGGCGCCGGACTGCTCCGCGGGCTGCTGATCGAACTGATGGTCGCCGAACAGAACCCCGTGGTCCCGCCCGGCGCCAAGAGCCTGTCGAGGGTGCTGCCGCCGGAGGACATCGCGTTGCTCGAGGGGCTGCCGAGCCCGGCAGCGGCGCGCGAGGCTTCGCTCGCCGCCAACCTCGCCCTCGCCGAAGCATTTCTTCCCAGAGCACGGCGACTTGCCGAGCGCAGCGGCTTGTCATGGCCGCACCGCCTGGAGACCGCGTGTCGCGACCATCTCCGCCGCGAACTCGGGCTTGAGATCAGCGCCTGACACGACCTCCTACCTCCCGCCGTTGCGCCGGGGGAGGTAGAGAGACTTCTAGCTCGCCCGGATCGCGCCGCGGCCGGCGTAGAGGGCTTGGTCGGCGAGCTCTTCTTCGATGCGCAGCAGCTGGTTGTACTTGGCCATGCGGTCGGAGCGGGACAGCGAGCCGGTCTTGATCTGACCGCAGTTGGTGGCGACCGCCAGGTCGGCGATCGTGGAGTCCTCGGTCTCGCCGGAGCGATGGCTCATGACGGCGGTGTAGGCGGCCCGGTGGGCCATGTTCACCGCGTCAAGAGTTTCGGACAAAGTGCCGATCTGGTTGACCTTCACCAGGATGGAGTTGGCCAGCCCGCGGCTGATGCCGTCCGACAGGCGCGCGGGGTTGGTGACGAACAGGTCGTCGCCCACCAGCTGCACCCGGCCGCCGAGGCGATCGGTCAGCTGTTTCCAGCCGTCGAAGTCGTCCTCGGCGCAGCCGTCCTCGATGGAGACGATAGGGAACTGGCCGACCAGCGCCTCGAGGTAGTCGACCATGCCGGCTGGATCGAGGGTCTTGCCCTCGCCCTCCATCACGTACTTGCCGGACTTGAAGAACTCGGTGGAGGCCACGTCGAGGCCCAGCACGAAGTCCTCGCCGGGGCGGTATCCCGCCGCCTCGCCGGCCTTCATGATGAAGCTCAGCGCCTCCTGGGAGCTGGCCAGGTTCGGCGCAAAGCCGCCCTCGTCGCCGACGTTGGTGGAGTGACCGGCGTCGTGGAGGGCCTTCTTCAAGGCGTGGAAGATCTCCGCGCCCATCCGCAGAGCCTCGGCGAAGGTCTCCGCGCCGCTCGGCAAGATCATGAACTCCTGCACATCGATCGGATTGTCGGCGTGGGCCCCGCCGTTGATGATGTTCATCATCGGCACCGGCAGGATGCGGGCCGAGACCCCGCCCACATATTTGTATAGCGGCAGGTTGGCGCTACCGGCCGCCGCCTTGGCCGCCGCCAGGCTGACGCCCAGAATGGCGTTGGCGCCCAGCCGGCTCTTGTTGGGCGTGCCGTCCAGCTCGATCAGCATGCGGTCGATGCGGCGCTGGTCCTCGGCGTCGTGGCCGGAAAGGGCGTCGAAGATCTCTCCGTTGACGGCATCCACCGCCTGCGTGACCCCCTTGCCCAGATAGCGGGACTTGTCGCCGTCGCGCTTCTCCACCGCCTCGTGGGCGCCGGTCGAGGCGCCGGAGGGCACCGCCGCACGCCCCATCGAGCCGTCCTCGAGGACGACGTCCACCTCCACCGTCGGATTGCCCCGGGAATCGAGGATTTCGCGGGCGGTGATGTCGACGATCTCGGTCATGGCGGCCTCAGTCTGGGTTCGGGGAGGCGCCTGCCTTAGCGCAAGGATTGCGGCCCCGGCAACGCTCGCCTTGACTCGATGCCGCGGCCCGCGCTGATGCCCGCGACCGAGAGGAGAACCGGATGCTGCTCGTCGATACGCCCTCGGACGGGGTCGCCCTCGTCACGCTGAACCGCCCCGAGGCGATGAACGCCCTCTCCAAGGCGCTGCGGGCGCAACTGCACGAGGCGCTGCAGCGGCTCGACGCCGACCCAGATATCCGCGTCATCGTGCTGACCGGCGCCGGCGAGCGCGCATTCACCGCAGGCCTCGACCTGAAGGAGCTGGGCTCCGATCCGAACGGCATGCAGGCCGCCAACGCGACCGATCCCGCCGAGAACCCGGCCCGAGCGGTCCTGGCATGCCGCAAGCCGGTGATCGCTGCGGTGAACGGCGTGGCCATCACCGGCGGCTTCGAACTGGCGCTGGCGTGCGACGTGCTGATCGCCGCGACGAGCGCCCGCTTCGCCGACACCCACGCCCGGGTCGGCATCACCCCCGGCTGGGGCCTGTCCCAGAAGCTGCCGCGCCTGATTGGCCCCTACCGCGCCAAGGAGCTGTCTCTGACCGGCAACTTCCTCGACGCCCGCACCGCCTGCGACTGGGGCCTAGTGAACCGCGTCGTCGAGCCGGCCGAGCTGATGCCCACGGCCCTCGCCCTCGCCGCCGAGATGGCCCAGATCGACGCCGACATGCTGATCGTCCAGAAGGCGCTGATCGACGACGGCTATGCCTTGTCGCTGGAAGACGGCCTTGCCCTCGAGCACGAGCGCTCCAGTCGCCACAACGCCGGCGTGACGCCGCAGATGGTCGAGGAGCGCCGCGCGGCGGTGCAGGCCAGGGCGCGGGCGCAGAAGTAGCCTGCACTGGAAGGGCCGTCCCTCTCCCGCTAGCGTGCCCGCTCGAGGAGGGCGGACATGGCGCTTGAGCTGCGCGAATTCCGGGCGAGCGGCTACCGATCTCTAAGGAGCATCGCCTATCCAGTCTCCGGACTGGAGGTGTTCGTCGGCGCCAACGGCGTGGGAAAGACGAACATCTACCGCGCGCTGGAGTTGGTGCGTTCCGCCGCCGCAAACACCCTGGGATCGGACCTGGCGCAGGAAGGTATGGGCTCGGCGATGTGGGCGGGCTCCCATCCTCGCAATTCACCTATCCAAATGGGCTTCTCCGTGGGCCTGGCCGAGTCCGGCAAGGACCGCCCGAGCTACAGCTACGACGTCACCGTCGGCTTTCCGCCGCGCGTCGCGGCGCCGGCCTTCGCTCAGGAGCCGCAGGTCAAGGAGGAGACGCTCACCTTCCTGAGCGGGCGCCGGCCGGTGCAGCTGATGCACCGCAAGGGCCATTCCCTCACCGTTCGCGACGAGGCCGGGCGCGTCGTCGAAGTCGACGCCGACCTGCTCGCCTCCGAGACGGCGCTGGGACGACTGGAGGATCCCTCGCGCTATCCGGACCTCGAGCTTGTTCGCAGGACGCTGCTGCAGTGGCGCTTCTATCACGACCTCCGGACGGATGCGGCCTCGCCCCTGCGCCGGCCGTGTCCGGCCGTGGCGACTCCGATGCTCGCCTCCGACGGCTCCAATCTGGCCGCGGTGCTGGCGACGCTGGCCTACATCCGGGAGGACACGAGCGAACTCGACGCGGCTGTCGAGGCGGCGTTCCCAGGCGCTAGCCTGGTCGTCGAGGATCCTTCGGGGCGCGATGTCGGCTTCAGGCTGCGTTTTCCGGAGTTCCCGAATCGCGAGTTTGACGCCGCCGAACTCTCCGACGGCACGTTGCGCTACCTGGCGCTCGCCGGAGCGCTGCTCTCGTACCGCCTGCCGCCCTTCATCGCGCTTAACGAGCCCGAAGCGAGCCTCCATCCCGCATTGATGGAGCCGCTCGCTCGCCTGGTGGTGCAGGCGGCCAGGCGATCACAGGTGCTGCTCGTCACCCACTCGGAGTCTCTGGCGCGAGCCATTGCCGAACTGGGAGCCGCTAAGGTTCGAACGGTTCAGAAGCGAGAGGGCGCAACTGAGATCGCCGGGCTCTCCAGGTGGGGCGAGTTCCACGACGAAGACGATGAATAGCCGGCTCAGGAAGGCATTCGGATGAACCGGGTCACCCCGCTGCTGAACGTGCAGGACGTCGCCCGCAGCCTCGCCTTCTGGCGGGACCTGCTCGGATTCGAAGTGGTGTCGACCTTCGACTGGGAAGGCCGCCTCGCCTGGGCGCGGCTCAAGCACGGCGAGGTTCAGCTCATGCTGAACGGCCGCGGGGGGTGACGCCGCTCACCGGCTGGCGCGCGATCGCTACACCGATGCTGTGCTGTGCTTTGCGGTGGACGACGTCCATGCCCTGGTCCGCGAACTACGCGCGAAGGGGCTCCAGGTCGAAGATCCGGAGGCCCAGGAGTACGGCCTCGACGAGATCGTCCTGCGCGATCCGGACGGCTACGACCTGGCCCTCTCGAGCCCGTCGGACCTGTCCGCCCGCAGGTAGCCTGCGAGCGCCGCCGAGGCGCTGGCCTCGGCGGCGACTCGCCAGATCAGTCTTCCTTCGGCGTCAGGACCTGGCGGCCCTTGTACATGCCGGTCTTGAGGTCGACGTGGTGAGGCCGCTTCAGCTCGCCGGTTTCCTTGTCCTCGGCGTACGCGTTCGGGCCGAGCGCATGGTGCGAGCGGCGCATGTTGCGCCGGGACGGCGAGGTCTTTCGCTTAGGGACGGCCATTTGAGAATCTCTTAGGCGTGCAAATTCAAACGGCGGCCGGAAAGGGCCGCCGACGTGAGCGCGGGTGTATGCCCGAAAGCCTCCCGCGTTTCAAGCCGCGCCTTTCACCAGTTTCTTCGGCGCGACGGCGGCCCAGGCGAGCCGCAGCAGCGTCTCCAGCGTGGCTAGGTCTGCCTTTTCGAACCAGACGAAGGTCCAGCCGTGCTGGGGCTGGTAGTCGCATTCCTCGACCACCTGTGGATGGGCGGCGATCATGTCCAGCTGCACCTCGCGGTTCAGCTTCAGCACGATCCGCGGCCGGTCGAGGTGGACGGTGCAGAAGATCTTCTTCCCGATGCGGAACGACGGGATGCCGTGGTGGTCGGCCTCGTAGGCCTCAGGCAGCGCCAGCGCGATCCGGCGGATGTCGTCTCGGGTGGGCATCGAGCCAGCTTACACTAGACCAGCCGGCTCCGTTCCTTCGCAGCCCCGATGAAGCTGGCGAACAGGGGGTGCGGGTCGAAGGGGCGGCTCTTCAGCTCGGGGTGGAACTGGACGCCGACGAACCACGGATGGTCTGCCCGCTCGCAGATCTCCGGCAGCACGCCGTCCGGCGAGAGACCCGAGAAGGTCAGGCCCGTCTGCTCGATAGCCTCCCGGTAGCCGATGTTGACCTCGTAGCGGTGGCGGTGCCGCTCGCTGATGGTCGCCCCGCCGTAGATCTCCGCGACGCGGGAGCCTGGGGCCAGCACGGCCTCGTAGGTCCCCAGGCGCATGGTGCCGCCGAGGGCGTCGCCCTCCTTGCGGATCTCCTTTTCGTTGCCGCGGGTCCACTCGGTCATCAGGCCCACGATCGGCTCGGAGGTGGGGCCGAACTCTGTGGAGGAGGCCTGCTTGATGCCGGCCAGGTTCCGCGCCGCCTCGATCATCGCCATCTGCATGCCGAAGCAGATGCCGAAGTAGGGAATGCCGTGCTCGCGGGCGAAGCGGACCGCCTGGATCATGCCCTCCGAGCCGCGCTCTCCGAAGGCGCCGGGCACCAGCACCCCGTGAACGCCCGTCAGCCGCTCGGCGATCAAGGCCTCGTCCACCTGTTCGAACGCCTCGCCCTCGACCCAGTCGAAACGGACACGGACGTTGTTGGCGACCCCGCCGTGGACCAGCGCCTCGACCAGCGACTTATAGGCGTCGGTCAGGCCGGTGTACTTGCCGACGATGGCGATGTTCACTTCGCCGTCGGGATGGCTGAGCCGGTGGGCGATGTCCTGCCAGCGGGCCAGGTTCGGCGGCGGGGCGTCGTGCATGCCGAAGACGTCCAGCACCTCATGGTCGAGGCCCTGGGCGTGGTAGTCGAGCGGCA
>NZ_DATAGM010000279.1:0-2133 GCF_036263695.1 Phenylobacterium sp. | reverse complement strand
GGAAGCCCGCAAACGCTTCACCGCAGCTTGGGCGGCTTAACGGCATAGCCGGAACCGGCTAAGAGGCCGGCGATGTCGCACAACACCTTCGGCCACCTGTTCCGCGTGACGACCTGGGGCGAGAGCCACGGGCCCGCCCTGGGCTGCGTCGTGGACGGGTGTCCTCCGGGCCTTCCCCTGACCGAGGCCGAGGTGCAGGCCTTCCTCGACAAGCGCCGTCCCGGCCAGGGGAAGTTCGTCACCCAGCGGCAGGAACCGGACGCCGTGAAGATTCTCTCCGGCGTCTTCTCCGACGAGCGGACGGGTGGCCAGGTCACCACCGGCACGCCGATCTCGATGCTGATCGAGAACGTCGACCAGCGCAGCCGCGACTATTCGGAGATCGCCCAGGCGTTCCGGCCGGGCCACGCCGACTACACCTACTTCGCCAAGTATGGGGTCCGGGACTACCGCGGCGGCGGCCGGGCCTCGGCGCGCGAGACCGCCGCCCGGGTCGCGGCCGGGGCGGTGGCGCGCAAGATCCTCGAGGGCGTCACCATCCGCGGCGCGGTCGTGCAGATCGGCCCGCACGCGGTGAACCGAGAGCGCTGGGACTGGGATCAGACCCACGAGAACCCCTTCTGGTGCCCGGACGCCGAGATGGTCGCCGTCTGGGAAGAGCACTTGGAGAAGACCCGCAAGGCCGGCTCCTCGACCGGCGCGATCGTCGAGGTGGAGGCGAGCGGCGTTCCCGCCGGCTGGGGCGCGCCGATCTACGGCAAGCTCGACGCCGAGCTGGCCGGGGCGCTGATGAGCATCAACGCCACCAAGGGCGTGGAGATCGGCTCCGGCTTCGCCGCCGCGGCCCTGTCCGGCGAGGAGAACGCCGACGAGATGCGGATGGGCAACGAGGGTCCGCTCTTCCTGACCAACAAGGCTGGAGGGATCCTCGGGGGCGTCTCCACCGGCGCGCCGGTGCTGGCCCGCGTCGCCTTCAAGCCCACCTCCTCGATCCTGACGCCCCGCCAGAGCATCAACGAGGCCGGCGAGCAGATCGAGGTCCGCACCAAGGGCCGCCACGACCCCTGCGTCGGCATCCGCGGCACGCCCGTGGCCGAAGCCATGATGGCCTGCGTCCTCGCCGACGCCTTCCTCCGCCACCGCGCGCAGACGGGCGGCGGCGCGCACGCACCGGGCGGCTGAGGGCCTTTCCTAGTCTTTCGTCATGGCCGGCTTCATGCCGGCCACCCTTCTCAATGAGTCAGGGCCTGCCGCAACCGGCTGGGTCGCCGCGACAAGCCCGGCGATAACGAAAGGTTGGGCGGCGCCGACAAGGATGGGTGCGCAGAGTCAGGCAACAGACTGTTTCCCGCGCGGAAATAGCCACGCCGTTGTTCCGGCGATTACCTCGCCTATCTCAGCGCCATGATTGAAAAGCGCCCCTTCTCCGAACTCGGCCGGTTCCAGAACGACTGGCTGAACGCCCACTATCACTTCAGCTTCAGCAATTGGTACGACCCCAATCGCATGGGCTGGGGATCCTTGCGCGTCTGGAACGACGACGAGATCGCGCCGCAGACCGGCTTTCCGCCCCACCCGCACCGGGACATGGAGATCATCACCTATGTCCGGAAAGGCGCGGTGACCCACCAGGACAGCCTGGGCAACCAGGGCCGGACCGAGGCCGGCGACGTGCAGGTGATGAGCGCCGGCTCCGGCATCCGCCACGCCGAGTACAACGTCGAGCCCGAGACCACGACGCTGTTCCAGATCTGGATCGAGCCGAGCACGTCCGGCGGCCAGCCGGGCTGGGGCGCCAAGCCCTTCCCCAAGGACGACCGGGCGAACGCCTTCTCGGTGTTGGCCTCCGGCCTCGGCGACGAAGGCGCCCTGCCGATCCGCGCGGACGCCCGGGTGCTGGGCGCGACGCTGCAGGCCGGCCAGGAGCTGACCTACGAGGCTCAGGCCGGCCGCCACCTCTACCTGGTGGCCGCCACCGGCGAGGTCGAGGTGGGCGACGTGACCCTCGGGCCGCGCGACGGCGCGGCGATCAAGGATGAGGCCAAGCTGTCGATCCGCGCCCGCCAGGACGCCGAGATCGTCATGGTGGATTGCGCCTGAGGCCTTTGGCCGCGCCGAATTGAGTAGGCGCGG
>NZ_DATAGM010000278.1:0-9495 GCF_036263695.1 Phenylobacterium sp. | reverse complement strand
CGCATCGTCCGCTTCGTGACCGCAATGACCGGCGAACTGTTCGCGGTGCTTCGCCAACACAGCGTCCTGAAAAGCGACGCCTCGCCCGACGACGAGGCGGCGTTCGACGCGGGCCTGGCCGCCGCTGGCGACGGCGGAGGGCTCGCGGCCCGGCTGTTCACCGCCCGCTCGCGGGTGGTGGGGCAGGGGGCTCCCGCCGAGAGCACGCCCGCCTATCTGTCGGGCCTGTTGATCGGCGCCGAGGCGGCCAGCCTGCCGCAGCTGCTCGACCTGCCCAACGACGCGCCCGTCGCCCTGCTGGGGGATCGCAAGCTCACGCGCTGGTACGCCCGCGCGCTGGGCGCCCGCGGCTGCCGCGTCACCGAGCACGACGGAGAGGCCGCCGCCGTCGCCGGGCTCTTCGCCCTGGCCCAACTGGAGAGCGTCCGATGAGGGTTGCCGAAGCGCTATCCGAATGCCCCGTTGTCGCCATCGTCCGTGGCGTGCGTCCCGACGAGGTGGTCGCGCATGCCGAAGCCCTCTACGCCGCCGGCGTGCGGGGCGTGGAGGTGCCGCTCAACTCGCCCGATCCGTTCGAGAGCATCCGCCGCCTGTCCGAAGCCGTGCGTGGCCGCATGGCGTTCGGCGCTGGCACCGTGCTTCGGCCCCAGGACGTCAACGCCGTCCAGGACGCCGGCGGGACCATCATCGTCTCGCCCAACACCCAGGTCTCGGTGATCCGCCGGGCCCTGGAGCTCGACCTCGATCCGGCGCCCGGCTTCGCCACCGCCACCGAAGCCTTCGCCGCATACGAGGCCGGCGCCCGCCACCTGAAGCTGTTCCCGGCCGCCACCTACGGCCTCGTCCACCTGCGCCAGCTGAAGGCGGTGCTCCCCCCTGACGCCATCGTATGGGGCGTCGGGGGCGTCGGCCCCGACTCCATGGCCGACTGGTGGGCCGCCGGCGCCCGCGCCTTCGGCCTTGGCGGCGAGCTGTACAAGGCCGGTCAGAGTGTCGAGGAGACCGCGGCCAAGGCCGAGAAGGTGGTCGCGGCCGCGCGCGCGCTCCCCACCTAGGGCCGAGCCGCCGCCAAAGCCCTCGTCCCGACAAGAGCCGGGAGAAGTGGGAACCGGTGCGGGGAGTTAGGCCCGATCCGCGTCTGAGACTTCGCCGCGCTTTCGGCTGTCAGGGGAGGGGCGCTGGCCCTTGGCGGTGGTGTTGCCCGTCGGATCGGCGGAGACGCCCGAGGACGCGCCCCTGCCGCCACCCTTGCCGCTGCTCTTGCTGTTGCCGCCTTCGCGGGCCTGGGATGCGGTCTTCTTCTGGGCCATTACACGCCTCCGTTCACTGCAAGCGATCAACCTCGGCCCACGCGCGTACGTTCCCGCCGCGCATGCAGGTGGTCGAACTCGGTGTGAGCGGGCACGGTGCGGTCGACCCAGGCCTCCGCCTCGCCGGCGAACTCGGCCGAGCTGACGATTGCGGCGAAGCGGCCGATGGCGTTTTCCAGCGAAGGCAGCAACTGACCCCGTTCGGTGCCCAGCGCCACGTTGGCCGGGCGCTGCGCTGGCCAGCCGAACTCGGCGGCGGGGACGCCGCGCACCAGCTCCACGTCCAGGTTCAAGGCCGCGGCGATCAGCTGGGCGAACTCGGCCCACGAGACCGCTCCCTCGTTGGCCAGGTGCCAGAGCCCGGTCGCCCCGTCGATCGCGAGGTCCAGCACGCTCTCCACGAGGTCCGGCACATAGGTCGGCGAGATGGTCAGGTCGTTGGCCGCGGTGAACTCATGGCCGCGCTTCACGGCCCGCAGCACATGGGCGGCGAAGTTGTGCTGGTCGTAAGGGGAGAAGAAGGCCGCGGTGCGCACCATCAGCGCCCGCTCGCTCGCTCCCAGTATCGCCCGCTCCGCCTCGGCCTTGCTGCGCCCGTAGATGTTCAGCGGCGCGGTGGCGTCGCTCTCCACGTACGGGCGGCCCAGCCGGCCGTCGAACACCAGGTCGCTGGAGAAGCCCACGAAGCCGATCCCGGCCGCCTCGCAGGCCTGCGCCAGCCGCACCGCGCCGGCGGTGTTCGCCTCCATGCAGCCGTCGCACTCGGCCTCGGCGTCGTCCACCCGAACCCAGCCGGCGGTGTTGATCACTCCCCAGGGCCGGAAGGTCCGCAGCGCCTCGGCGATGGAGGCGCCGTTCGCCAGGTCCATCTGGGCGCGGCTGGTCAGCACATAGTCGATGCCGCGCCACTCGCAGGCCCTGGCGATCGCCTTGCCCAGCGTGCCCGTCGCGCCGGTGATCAGCAGCGGCCGGGCCGGGGAGGTGGGCGCGCGCCACTCGGCCCGCGGCTCCGGCGTCTCCAGGGTTCGGAACACCGGCCGGAACTCCAGCCGGATGTCGCGCCGCCACCAGCCGGGGCCGTCCGCGGTCGGGTGCCGCTCGGCGGCGGGGTCGGTGAGGCTTTTCAGGAAGGCCGCCGCCGCGGTGGGGCGAGGCTCGCCGCCGCGCAGATCGAAGACGCCAGGCTCGTAGTGGCCGATGCGCCGGGTGAGCAGGCTGTTCCAGTCGTACGAGCCGAGCAGCGCCCAGGCGGTGACCGCCTCGATGGGCGCGCCGCGATCGCGCAGCCGCAGCGCCGCGTCCCAGGCCTCACGCAGCCAGCGCACCTGCTCCTCGCGGGTGCAGCCGTTGTGCGCCTCGGTCACCGCCAGCGGCAGGCCATAGCGGGTCCAGGCCTCCTCCAGCACCCCTTCCAGGCCGCCGGGGCCGGGAAGGGCGACGCGCACCGCCTCCACGTCGGCGAAGCGCATGTACTCGTTCCCACCGCAGCGGTCGGGCGGGTAGTTTTCGCAGCGGTGGTCCAGGAACCGGTCGCTGGTCAGGTAGTGGTTGACCCCGATCACGTCCGGCGGACAGGGATCGGCGGCCATCGCCTCCAGCCGACCCTGCAGGCCGAAGCTGCATAGCCGGGCCCAGAACGGGTGCTCCCGGGTCACCTTT
Organism: Phenylobacterium sp.; assembly: GCF_036263695.1. GTDB lineage: Bacteria > Pseudomonadota > Alphaproteobacteria > Caulobacterales > Caulobacteraceae > Phenylobacterium. The sequence continues at coordinate 6,526 of NZ_DATAGM010000278.1, read as the reverse complement.
CCGCACAGCAGGTCCCAGGTCATCCAGCGGCGGGTGTTGTCGAACTGGGCCTGGTCGGCGACCTCGCGGGTCGAGTAGGTCCGGCCCAGGTCCTCGGTCTGGATCAGCCGGGCCTTGGGGTTGACCGCGCGGATCTCGCGCATCGCCAGCCGCACCGCGTCCACCTGGTTGACCAGCGCCGACCAGAAGAAGCTCTCGTCCGTCTGGTGCGGGTACCAGTGGCCGTAGAGGCAGGAGAACCTAGCCGTGGTCAGCGGCTCGTTCACCGGCGTCCAGTCGCCGATCCACGGATAGCGCTCGGCGACCGCCCGGGCGTATTCGGCCAGGCCCGTCGCGAAGCCCTCGTCCACCAGGCTGGTGCGCTTGGGCCCGCTGCCGTGGTGTACGAGCCCGGCGATCGGCCGCATGCCCAATTCCTGCAGCCGGCCCAGCCGCTCGTCGGTCCAGCTCCAGTCGAAGCGGCCGCGCTCAGGGGAGACCCGCTCCCATAGCACCGGATAGCGCAGCGCCTTGATCCCGAGCCCAGCGAAGAGGTCGAGGTCCGAGAGCCTGTCCTGGTGACCGCTGCGGCGGGTCTGGTCGTAATAGGTCCCGCCGACGCGGTTCACGGTGCACTCGTGACCGCCCCAAAGCTCGAGGTCTGACATGAAACGACGAAGGCCTCCCGCAGCCTCTACCGAGCGCATTAAGACCGGTCTGTCCTAGTTCGTTCCGAAAACTACAATTGATAAGCTTGGCTGTCGGGCGTCCGACAGAGGAACCCAGGCTTGGGCGTAGGAATTTAGAAGGCATGGAACAAGCTTCGAGGGGCGCGGTGCTTGTCACCGGAGGCGCCGGCTATATCGGCGCGCATACGGCCAAGGCGCTGGCAGAGCAGGGCTTCCGTCCCATCGTCTTCGACAACCTGAGCTCCGGCTTCCGCGAGGCCGTGCGCTGGGGCGAGTTCGTCCACGGCGACATCCGCGACACCCGCGCCGTTCGCGAGGTGATGGAAACGCATGGCGTGCGCCAGGTGATCCACTTCGCCAGTCTTATTGAAGTCGGTCGCTCCGTCGTCCGCCCCGACCTGTTCTGGGACGTCAACGTCGGGGGGACGGTGAGCCTCCTGAACGCCGCCCGCGAGTGCGGGATTTCGCGCTTCGTCTTCTCATCGACCGCGGCGGTGTATGGACAGCCCGAAGGCCTGTCGGCCCACGACCTGCTGTCGGAGCGGCTTCCGAGCGCGCCCACCAGCCCCTATGGCGACACCAAGCTCGCGTGCGAGCGGATGATTGCCGCCTATTGCCAGGCCTTCGGGCTCTCGGCGGTTGCTTTACGATACTTCAACGCCGCCGGCGCCGATCCTTCGGGCCTGATCGGCGAGGCGCACGATCCCGAGACCCACCTGATCCCGCTGGCCATCGCCGCCACCCTCGGCCACGGCAAGCCGCTGACGGTGTTCGGCCAGGATTTCCCGACCCCGGACGGGACCTGTCTGCGCGACTACATCCACGTGGTCGACCTGGCGGCCGCCCACGTCGCCGCGCTCACCGTCGACCTGCCGGCTGGCGCCTTCGAGGCGGTGAACGTCGGCACGGGCCACGGCTACTCCGTCATGGAGGTGATCGAGGCGGTCGAGCGGGCGCTGGGTCGGCCGGTCCCGCGCAGCGTCGGCGGACGGCGGGCCGGCGATCCGCCCGGCCTGGTCGCCGATCCCGCCCGCGCCCGCAGCTTGTTGGGCTGGAGCCCGGCCCGCTCATCGCTTGATCAGATTGTCGGCGACGCCGCCCGCTGGCACGCCAACCAGCGCTATGGCCGCGCCGCGCATGCTGAAGCCAGAGCGGCGCCGAAACAACAGCCGCAAGCTGCTGAAGTAGAAGGAGGTGGCCGCTTAAGCGCACAGAGTGCTGTTTGAGTGTATGTCATTCACCTGAGTTAAGTCTGCGATTTTCTTCCGGAAACGCGAAGAAGACCGGGAACCTGAACTCGCGCCGAGACGTTTGTGCGGTGCGTCGTCGTCCAACTTAGTCCAAGAGGAATCCGGCCTTGAACACGCAATGGGGTCCAGGCGCCACTGGCGCTGCGTCATGGAAAACGCAAGCCTCTGTGCGTGCCCGAGGTCGTCAGACGCTGATCTGCTTTTCCCACCTGCGTTGGAACTTCGTCTTCCAGCGTCCCCAACACCTGATGACCCGCTTCGCGCAAGACGGTCGCCGGGTGATCTTCTGGGAGGAGCCGGTCTCCGGGACGGAGCCTGTCCCCAGCCTGGACGTGAACACCTGCCCTCAGAGCGGCGTCGTCGTCGCCACCCCGGTGCTGCCGGAAGGCTTGACCACGGCCGAGCGGGAGGCGGCCCAGCAGCGGCTGCTCGACAACCTGCTGGCGGCCCACCCGGGCGACCTGATCCGTTGGTACTACACCCCGATGATGCTGGGCTTCTCCCGGCATCTGAACGCGGCCTGCACCGTCTATGACTGCATGGACGAACTGGCCAACTTCAAGTTCGCTCCGCCGGAGCTGACCAGCCGCGAGCGCGAACTGTTCCGCATCGCCGACGTGGTGTTCACCGGCGGCTACAGCCTCTTCGAGGCCAAGCGCGACCGCCACCCGAACATCCATCCCTTCCCCTCGAGCGTCGACCGCGCCCACTTCGCGCAGGCGCGCGAGGCCCAAGAGGAGCCGCAGGACCAGGCAAGTCTGCCCCAGCCCCGCTTCGGCTTCTACGGCGTCGTCGACGAGCGGATGGACCTCGACTTGATCGCCGCCATCGCCGACGCCCGGCCCGAGTGGAGCCTGGCGATCGTCGGCCCGGTGGTGAAGATCGACCCCGCCGACCTGCCGCGCCGCGACAACATCCATTACCTGGGCGGCAAGGGCTACGAGGACCTGCCCCGCTACCTGGGCGGCTGGGACGTCGCCCTGATGCCCTTCGCCATCAACGAGTCCACCCGCTTCATCAGCCCGACCAAGACGCCCGAATACCTGGCCGGCGGCCGCCCCGTGGTCTCCACCCCGATCGTCGACGTCTGCCGCCACTACGGCGACCTGGAAGGCGTGAAGATCGCTGCCACGCCCGAGGACTTCGTCTCCGCTTGCGACGCGGCCCTGGAGCTCGCCCGCTCCGGCGGCGCCTGGCTGGAGGAGGTCGACAGGACGCTGGCCGAGCTCTCCTGGGACGAGACCTTCCAGCGCATGAACGGCCTGATCGGCCAGGCGATGGCCAAGTCCGAGGCCGAGGCCTCGGCGGCGCTGGCCAAGACCATCCCTGCGCCGGTGGTGCGCCCGGCCTCGCGCCGGCGGCCCTACGACTACCTGATCGTCGGCGCGGGCTACGCCGGCTCGGTGCTGGCCGAGCGGCTGGCCACCGGGCTCGGCAAGCGCGTGCTGCTGATCGACCGCCGCAGCCATATCGGCGGCAACGCCTATGACGAGAAGGACGCGGCCGGGGTGCTGATGCACCGCTACGGTCCGCACATCTTCCACACCAACTCGGATGATGTGGCGAACTACCTGTCGCAGTTCACCCGCTGGCGGCCCTACGAGCACCGGGTCCTGGCCTCGGTCCGGGACGGCCTGCTGGTGCCGATGCCGATCAACCGCACGACGCTGAACGCCCTCTACGGCCTGGACCTGAGGACCGACGAGGACGCGGAGGCCTTCCTGGAAAGCCGCGCCGAGCCTGTGGAGAAGATCCGCACCAGCGAGGACGTGGTGATCTCCAAGGTCGGCCGCGAGCTCTACGAGACCTTCTTCCGCGGCTACACCCGCAAGCAGTGGGCGATGGACCCCTCCGAGCTCGACAAGTCGGTGACGGCCCGCGTGCCGACCCGCACCAACACCGACGACCGCTACTTCACCGACAAGTTCCAGGCCATGCCGGCCGACGGCTACACGCGGATGTTCGAGAACATGCTCGACAACCCGCTGATCACCATCCAGACCGGCGTCGATTTCGACGACGTGAGCTCGGAGGCTGCCTACGACCGGCTGATCTACACCGGGCCGGTGGACGAGTACTTCGGCCACCGCTACGGCCCGCTGCCCTACCGGAGCCTGAAGTTCCGCCATGAAACCCTGGATCAGGAGCAGTTCCAGCAGGTCGGGACGGTGAACTATCCGGACGAGGCCGTCCCCTACACCCGGATCAGCGAATACAAGCACATGACCGGCCAGGTCTGCCCGCGCACGACCATCACCTACGAGTATCCGGCGGCCGAAGGCGACCCCTACTATCCGGTGCCGCGCCCCGAGAACCAGGCGCTCTACAAGCGCTACGAGGCCCTGGCGCTGGACACGCCCGAGGTGACCTTCGTCGGTCGCCTGGCGACCTACCGCTACTACAACATGGACCAGGTCGTGGGGCAGGCGCTGGCCACCTACCGCCGCATCGCTGAACGCGAGGGCCGCGTCGGCGCCGTCACCGCCCGCGGAGCCGCCGCCGCGGCGGGCTGATCAGCCGATCCCTCTTCCGCCCTTGGCGGGAGAGGGACGCCTCAGGCGCGTCGAAAAAGGCGTCAGGCGGCCGCTTCGTCGGCGCAGGGCAAGCGCGCGACGAACCGCCGGCCGTGCCAGAGCTCGACCGTGGGCGTGGCGTGATCGCAGAGCTCGTGGGCTTTGGCTCGAGCTTCGGCGTCGTCCGCCGCCTCGATCCACTCGCCGGTCTTGATCTTGCCGGCCGGATCGAGCCAATAGACGCGAAAGCTGGTCACCGTTCCCTCCAGCGTAATCTCAGTTCATCGTCTAAGTGACCATTGATCACCCGACGATGCGGCGGAAGGTAGCTTGAGCACGGCGCTCGCCGGGGGCCCGCGGGCCGGACCGGCCCCGCAGCCTACCATCCGCTACTCCCTGGAACTCCAAGACTCCCCGGCGGTTGGCCGTTCGATGCCGCGGTATTATTTCAACGTGCGAGGGCCGTCGGCCTTCGCCGACGACGAGGGGTCCGAACTGCCGGACCTGGCGAGCGCCGAGCTGGAGGCCGTGAGGCTCGCCGGACAGATGCTGTTCGACAACCCGCAGGTGTTGCTGACATCCTCGAAGTGGACCGTCGAGGTCGCCGACGAAGACGGCGTCGTCTTCCTGCTCAGAGTGTCCACGTTGGAGGTCGCGAAGCCGCAGGCGAGGGCGATCGGCTGAGGTGCAGCTTGGCCGTAACTCTCTGCCATTGTTTACATATTTGAATCGCGTGGGCAGCCGGTTTCACGTAGATTATGCCACCGGCAGCAGACGTCCCGGCGCTGCCGGCCGAGAGACGCTGCGTGCTCCCGCCCCTACGGCATGGAGCGCTTATGCAAGACCTTCTTCAATCGGCATCTGGCTACGACCGGCTTCTTCTGAAACTCGAGAGCATCGCTGACCTCTCCTCCGAGGAGCGGGCGGCGCTCCGCAGGCTGCCGATCCGCGTGCGGGACCTCTCCGCCGGCGAGGACTTCGTCCAGGACGGCGACATCCCGACTGAGTCGTGCCTGCTCCTGGAGGGGCTCGCGTGCCGCTACAAGCTGCTAGAGGGCGGCGGGCGACAGATCCTGTCGTTCCACATCCCGGGCGACATCCCGGATATGCAGAGCCTGCACCTGACCCGGATGGACTACAGCATGAGCGCCCTGGGTCGCTCGCAGGTCGCCTACATCCCGCACGCCAGCCTTCGCACGCTGACGCGCGAGCACCCGGGCTTGGCGGAGATCTTCTGGCGCGACACGCTGGTGGACGCCGCCATCTTCCGCGAGTGGATGATCGGCCTGGGCCGGCGTGACGCCGCCTGCCGGCTGGCCCACCTGTTCTGCGAACTCATGGTCAAGTTCCGCGCCGTCCACCTGGCGAACAACGACAAGGCCCCACTGCCGCTGACGCAGGTCGAGCTCAGCGACGCCCTGGGGCTCTCGCCCGTCCACGTGAACAGGGTGCTGCAGGACCTGCGGGGCGCCGGCCTGATCCGCTTCGGCCACGGCGTCCTGGAAGTGCTGGACTGGCAGGGGCTGGTGAGGGCCGGCGACTTCGACCCCTGCTACCTTCACCTGGAGGAGGGGCTGGCGGCCTAGGCCTGCCGCGGCGGCTAGTGGCATGCCGTAGAACGGGGTCCCCGCCTGGGGCGTTGTCACAGCATGACGACCGCAACCGCCACCCTTGTCGCTCGAGCCGTCGAGTATCGCACCAACGCCCGCATCGCCCTTGCGGATATGCAGGCGACCAACCTTCCTGAGCTGCGCGAGAAATATCGGGCCGCCGCCGAGCGCTGGCTGAGGCTGGCTGAGGCGACGGAGGCTCAGGTACAGCGGGCGCAGGAGGCCAGCGCCACGTCGCCCCTTGCCTAAGACTCGTCGTCGTTGTCGCCGACCAGCTTGCGAAGCTGGTGGAGCAGCTCATCCGCCGTGAAGGGCTTGGCCACGAACAGGCTTCCGGTGACGCCGTGCCTGTCGAACTCCGTCTTCGAGGTCTGGCCGCTCACGTAGATGATCGGCAGTTGCGGATCGATGCTTCGCGCGAACCTGGCGACGTCGTAGCCCGTCGTGCCGGTCCCCAGGTTGACGTCGACGATCATGCACGCGAA
>NZ_DATAGM010000277.1:0-6618 GCF_036263695.1 Phenylobacterium sp. | reverse complement strand
CGTCGACGATCCCAAGGCCGCCGATGTGCTGATCTTCGTCAGCTACGGCGAGGCCGATAATGACCAGGACGAGAACCACCTGGCGCTCTCCGCCTACGACGCCAGCCGCTACGCCAAGGACTCCAAGGCCCGCCAGACCTGGATGGTGCAGGTGACCAGCCCAGCCTCCGCCGGCCCGCTGCGCAAGACCTTGCCGGCCATGGTCCGCGCCGCCCAGCCGCAGCTGGGGAAGACCACCGCGGCCAGCGTCTTCTCCCTGCTCTCGCGCAAGGACTCCGGCGTTCGCTACATTGAGACCGGCGAAGCCGCTCACTGACCTGAGGGCACGAACGGCGCAGCCCGGCGTTCCTGCTCCGAAAGGAGCCGCCATGCGCCCCGTGATCCTCATCCTGGCCGCCCTGCCCCTGGTCGCCTGCCAGTCCGGCCAGAAGCAGTTCGCCCGCGAGTCCCGCGTCAACGCCCCGGTCGAGGCCGTCGTCCAGTCCGAGCCCGGCCGCCAGGCCGCCTCCGAGGCCGCCCAGCAGGGCGAGAGCGCCTCCGAGGCCGTCGAGGAAGCCCCGCCCGCCGCCGCCGCGAGCGGGACGAAGTAGCGGCTCAGAGCGCCGCGGTGATCGCGAACACCGCGGTCATGAAGAGCGCGAAGGCGATGAGGCTCAGCCCGCCCAGCGCCACGCTGCGCAGCGAGGCGCCGGTCCACGACAGGCCGTAGGCGCCCTTCAGGTGCGCCATCGCGTGCAGCGGCAGCACGATGGCCAGCAGGTCGCCCCACCAGCCGCCGACCGGCTCCGGCAGCAACATGCCGAATGCGACCATCAGGCCGAAGAAGCCCAGGCCGTAGAGGCTGACGACCCCGTGGTCGTAGAGGGTGTAGCCGCGCCGGAACGCCATCAGCAGCGCCAGGATCAGCATCGAGAGCGGCGCCAGCACCCAGGCCAGCTTATAGGCCATGGCCATGTACTTGGTGCGGAAGTAGGCCCGCTCCTCCGGCGTATCGAGCTTGACGACGCTCTTCTCGTGCAGCTTGCCCATAGCGGTGCCCTCGAGCTCGCCGAGCTCGAGCTGCTGGCCCTCGGCGGGCACGACGATGCCCGTCTGGCCGGACCGCTCGGCTATCTCCGCCGCCACCCGCGCCCGCGCCTGCCCCCGCTCCGGCTCGGTGAGCGGCTCCGACGCCGATCCGGTCACGTACGGCAGGGTGAACACCAGAAAGACGGCGAACAGGAAGACGTGCAGCGGCGGCACGAACCTGGCCCGCTCGCCCGCCTTCCACCGGCGCGACAGCTCGCCGGGCCGCAAGGCCAGCAGCGGCAGCGTCCGCCACAGCCGCCCGTCGAAGTGAGCCACCCCCTCGAACATCTCTCCCAGCAGGTCGACCAGCCGGCCGTGCAGGTGCGCCTGCTGGCCGCAGTCCTGGCAGTACTTGCCGCCGAGCTGCGCCCCGCAGTTCCGGCAGGCCGGCGGCGCCTCATGCGCCGGCGCCGGGTCGGCGGCGGACGCAACGGTGTCGGCGGTAGCGGTCATTGCGCGCAAATCCCTACAGCCCCCTCGGCTGCGCGGCCGAATCTTGGCGCGTCCGCCCGCCCGATGTCGAGGGCCTGGGCGCCTCTACCGCCGCGTCACGCCGCGTCGTGGAAGATGACGCCCAGGGTGAACCGGCGGCCTGAGCGCAGCCGGCTCACCCCATGGCGCATGTTGACGCGGTAGGTCCCGCGGCCGCCGGCCACGGGCCGGTGGTTGACGGCGAAGACCACGCCGTCGCCCTGGGCCAGCGGGACCACCTCGGCTCGCGACTGCATGCGCGGCCGCTGCTCGGTCAGCACGAACTCGCCCCCAGTGAAGTCGCGCTCGGGCTGTGACAGCAGCACGGCGACCTGCAGCGGGAAGACGTGCTCGCCGTAGAGGTCCTGGTGCAGGCAGTTGTAGTCGCCGGCCTCGTACTTCAGCAGCAGCGGCGTCGGCCGGGACTGGCCGGCGGCGTGGCAGCGGCCGAGGTAGTCGGCGTGCGCGGCCGGATATGTCGCCGGCAAGCCCATGGCTGCGTTCCAACGGTTCGCGACCGGCGCGAGATGCGGATAGAGGCCGGTCCGCAGCGCTTCGACGAGCGGCGGCAGCGGATAGGCGAAATACTGGTACTCGCCCCGCCCGAAGCCGTGGCGGCTCATCACCACCCGGCTGCGGAAGCGGCCCGCATCCGCATAGAGGCCAGCCACCTCGGCGCACTCCTGCCGCGTCAGCAGGCTCGGGAGCCGGGCGCAGCCGAAGGCGTCGAGCTCGCCTTCAGCGCCGGCCCAGTCGCAGGCGGCTATGCGGTCGGCCAGCGTGGCGGGCGGCAGGGTCGCCGGCGCGCTCACGCCGCCGCCTCGCGCTCAAGCAGCGCGCGCTTGCGCTCAACGCCCCAGGCATAGCCGGAGAGCGCCCCGTCGGTGCGCACCACCCTGTGGCAGGGGATGGCGATCGCTAGGTTGTTGGCGGCGCAGGCCTGGGCGACGGCGCGCACGGCCTTCGGCGCGCCGATCCGCGCCGCGATCTGCGCATAGCTCGCCGTCTCGCCGGCCCGGATTTCGCGCAGCGCCTGCCAGACCCGCTGCTGGAAGGCGGTGCCGCGCACGTCCAGCGGCAGGTCGACGGAGGCGGCCGGCCGCTCCACCAGCCCCACGACCTGAGCCACGAGCGCCTCGAAATCGGCGTCGCCGCCCATCAGCTCGGCCCGTGAGAAGCGGTCCTGTAGGTCGCGCACCAGCCGATCCGGGTCATCGCCCAGCAGGATGGCGCAGACGCCCTTGTCGGTCGCCGCCACCAGGATCGCGCCCAGCGAGCACTCGCCGACAGCGAACCGGATCTGGGCCGTCTCGCCGCCGCGGCGGTAGCGCCTGGCCGTCATGCCGAGCACCGCGTCCGAGCGCTCGTAGAACCGGCTGCTGGAGCCGAAGCCGGCCTCGTAGATGGCCGCCGTCACCGGCGCATCGGCGGCCAGTTCCTCGCGCAGCCGGCGGTCGCGGTGGGCGGCCGCGTAGGCCTTGGGCGTCACGCCCGTGGCAGCCTTGAACAGCCGGTGGAAGTGGTAGGGGCTCAAGGCCGCGCCCCTGGCGAGTTCGCCAAGCGTCGGCGGCGTCTCGGCCGCCTCGATGGCGCGGCAGGCGGCGGTGATCGCCTCGGCGTAGCGCTCGGCCAGCGGGGCCTCGTTGGGCCGGCAGCGGCGGCAAGCGCGGAAGCCCGCCGCCTCGGCCTCGGCGGTGGTCTCGTGGAAGGCGACGTTCTCGCGCCGGGGCTGGCGGGCGGCGCAGGAGGGGCGGCAATAGACCCCCGTCGTGCGCACGGAATAGAAGAATTCGCCGTCGGCTGTGCGGTCGCGGGAGACCACGGCGGCCCAGCGGCGATCGTCAATCGGTGTGGCGGTCAGCATGTCTGGCTCCTTGGATCTCCTGGAGCGCATGGGTACCCCTGACCTAAGCGCGGAAAACTCCGCGCCTTGCTATCGAATTAGATGGGCTCAGGTCTCGGCCAGCGCAGCCCTCTTCCACTCCAGATACTCCGGAGCCGTGAGCAGGCGCTCGGCGTAGGCCGCCGCAGCCCCGTCCGCGTCGCCGAGTTCGCCCAGGTCAACCTGATAGGTGCGGAAGCGCGTGGCGACGGGCGTGTAGAAGGCGTCGGCGATCGACCACTCGCCGGCCAGGAAGGGCCCGCCGAACCGGCCGAGCATGTCCCGCCACAGCTCGACGATGCGGCGCACGTTCGCCTGCGCTGCGTCCGTGAGTTCGTGCCGCCGGGGCGGCTCGTCCAGGGCCATCGGGCATTCCTGCCGAAGCGCCAGGAAGCCGGAGTGCATCTCGGCCGCGGCGCTGCGGGCCAGGGCCCGGGCCTCAGGGTCCGCCGGCCAGAGCTGCGGCGCCTTCTCCGCCAGGTATTCGCAGATCGCTAGGGAATCCCAGACCGTCACCTCCCCGTCCTTCAGCGCCGGCACCAGACCCGAGGGCGAGTGCGGCAGGATGGCCTCGCGGGTGCGGTTCTCCTCCTGGCGCAGGGCGACCAGCGTCTCGGTGAACGGCAGGCCCGTCCGCTTGATCGCCAGCCACGGCCGCATCGACCAGGTGGACCACCGCTTGGTCCCGATCACCAGTTCCACGTGTTCAGCTCCCCTTCATCTTGCGCGTTCGTCTCTTGCCGAACCGCCGCCAAGCCCGTCTAGAGTGCGGGCCATAAAAGCAAAACCGCCACCAGGGAGGATGTTGATGAGCAGCGTAGCCACGGGGGGGCCCGGCGCAGCCGCGGGGGCGTACGACACAGGGATCCTTCCTCAGCCTCCGGGGTACCGCCGGTACGCCATGGGCCTGCTGCTCGCCATCTACATGGTCAACTTCCTGGACCGGCAGGTGGTCAACATCCTGGCCGAGCCGATCAAGAACGACCTGAACCTCTCCGACACCCAGATCGGGCTGATGGGCGGCCTGGCGTTCGCGATCTTCTACACCGTACTCGGGGTGCCGATCGCCCGGCTCGCCGAGCGCAAGAACCGGCCGATCATCATCGGCACGGCGGTCGCGGTCTGGAGCGGCATGACGGCGCTTTGCGGGATTGCGCAGAACTTCTGGCAGCTGGTGATGTTCCGGATCGGGGTCGGCGTCGGCGAGGCCGGCTGCACGCCGCCGGCCCACAGCCTGATCAGCGACTATGTGCCGAAGGAGAAGCGGGCCTCGGCGCTGGCCTTCTATTCCATGGGCACGCCGCTGGGCGGCCTCATCGGCCTGATCATGGGCGGACTGATCGCCGACGCCTACGGCTGGCGCGCCGCGTTCTTCGTGGCCGGCGTCCCCGGAATCCTGTTCGCCCTGCTCGCCATCTTCACCCTGAAGGAGCCGCGCAAGCACCTCTCCGCCGAATTCAAGCGCACCCAGGCGGCCCAGCCGAGCTTCGGGGAGACGATGAAGGTGCTGTCGACGAAGCGCACCTTCTGGTTCATCGCCTTCGCGGCGGCCATCAAGGCCTTTATCGGCTACGGCCACGCCCCGTTCACCGCCTCCTTCTTCCTGCGCAACCACACCGAGGAGGTCGCGAACCTGGCCAGCTTCTTCGGCGCCCAGCTCGGCTTCAATCTGCAGTCCCTGGGCTTCCTCAGCCTGGCGCTCGGCCTGATGAGCGGCACCGCGGGGGCCGTCGGCTCCCTGCTGGGCGGCTGGCTGGCCGACAAGTTCGGGGCCAAGGACCTGCGCGCCTACATGGTGGCCCCGGCCATCGCCTCGCTGATCACCATCCCGGTCTACATCACCGCGGTGACCGTGGATTCGGCGGCGCTGGCGCTCTGCATCCTGGTGATCAACGGCCTCCTGGGCACCATCTGGTACGGCCCCGTCTACGGCACCGCCCAGAGCATTGTGCAGCCGCAGATGCGGGCCACCACGTCGGCCATCCTGCTGTTCATCATCAACCTGATTGGCCTGGGCCTCGGCCCGGTGGCGGTGGGCGCCCTGTCGGACGCGGTCGCCAACTTCCGCCTGAACGAGGTGGGCCTGTCGGTGGACGCCTGCCGCGCCCTGACTGAAGGCGCGGCGGTGGCCACCCGCGCGGCCTGCGCCGAGCATGTGGGCGAAGGCGTCCGGTGGGCGCTGATCGTCTCGACCCTGTTCGGCGTCATCGCCTTCGCCTTCTTCTGGATCGCCCGTAAGACGATCCGCGAGGACACCGTCAGCTAGGACGTGCGGGGCGCCTCGGCGCCCCCATTTCCACCGATCGCCGGTGCGGCTAGGCTGTTCCCGAAGAACACCAAGGAATCTAAGGGGGAACGCTTCTCATGACGGACGCTGCGGCCGCGCCGGGGGCCTTCCAGGGCTACGGCACCAAGGCCTACCGCGCCTGGGTGCTGTTCGCCTTGGTGGTGGTCTACACCTTCAACTTCATCGACCGGGTGCTGGTCTCGATCGTGCAGGAGCCGATCCGGGCCGAGTTCAACCTCACCGACACCCAGCTCGGCCTGCTCGGCGGGCCGACCTTCGCCATCCTCTACACCCTGCTCGGCATACCCATCGCCCGCCTGGCCGAGCGCAAGAACCGGATGACCATCCTGGCGGTCTGCGTGGCGCTCTGGAGCGGCATGACGGCGCTGTGCGGCGTCGCCAACAGCTACGTCACCCTGCTGCTCGCCCGGATCGGCGTCTCGATCGGCGAGGCCGGCTGCACCCCGCCGGCCCAGTCGGTGATCGGCGACTACTTCCCCGAGGACAAGCGGGCCACCGCGGTCTCCATCTATTCGCTCGGCGTGCCGCTGGGCTCGATGCTGGCCGCCATCGGCGGCGGGTTCATCGCCGAGGCGATGGGTTGGCGCGGGGCCTTCCTGGCGCTGGGCCTGCCGGGCCTGATCCTGGCGATCCTGGTGAAGCTGACCGTGAAGGAGCCGCCCCGCGCTGCGGCGGCAGGCGAGACGCCGAACTTCGCGCAGGGCTTTTCGGCCCTGCTGAAGAAACCGAGCTTCTGGTTCGCCGCGCTGGGCGGCGCCGTCGCCTCCTTCGTGGGCTACGGCGTCGGCCAGTTCACCAACTCCTTCTTCATGCGCAGCCATGACCTGGGCATCCTGCAGGCCTCGCAGATCACTGGCCTGCTGATCGGCTTCTTCGGAGCGATCGGCAC
>NZ_DATAGM010000276.1:0-11794 GCF_036263695.1 Phenylobacterium sp. | reverse complement strand
TGGGCGACGCGGGCCTCAGCCCCATAGCGGCGAGGAGGCCTTCAGAAGACGGCTCATCATCAGCAGGCGCGCGATCGGCCGCCCGCCGTCGGCCTCCCGCAGCACGCTCTCGTACCAGGCGATCTCAGTCTTCGGAGACTCCGACAGACCGACGACCCGGCCGTCAGCGAGGTAGTCGCGGTCGAGGAAGACCGGCCCGGCCAGGAACTGCAGCTCGATGGCTCCGAACAATCCAACGAACTCTCCCTGGGAGCGGAACAGGGGCGCTTCCACGGCGCGCAGCGCGTCGATCGCCACTGCCGGCGCCGCCACCTTATCGGCCCGGTACTCCGGCAGCGGCTCGGTGACGCCGTCCAGCCGTACGAGCGCAGGCCCGCTGTCAAGCCGGCTCGGTACGTCACGCACCTCGTCTCCGACCTGCGCGCTCGCGAGAATCCGCAATTCGGCTGCCGGGCGCGCCGCGGCGAGCTTCAGCCTCAAGGCCGAATTCGGGTCGTCGCCGCCCAACCATGCGGTGCCCTCGCAGACCCGCACTCCCTCCGGCGTCTCCATCCAGGCCTCCGCGCGCGGAACAGCCCCGGACTCGGGCCGGCCCACGAAGGCCTGCACGGGCTCGCCGTCGGTGGTGGCGTGGAGGAAGTGCAGCGACAGCCCGCCGGTCCGCCACCACGCGCTCCCGAACCTGGCCACCATCAGCGGCGGGAACTGCTCCATGTGGATATTGCCCGCCACCGTCCCGCCGCGAAAGCCGAGCGCCTGGGCGGTCCCGTCGTCGTGGATCGAACCTTCCGCCGCACGGGAGACGTTCACGGGCCGGCGCACCGGCCCGGACAAGATCCCGTCCCGCTCCTCGGCGACGAATGTATCGGCGGCGTCCATCGACGGCTTCCTCCTTGACCCAGACGCGCAAGCGCCTATTGACGTTTTGTACAATAGAACAACGGCGCCTGTCCATGGATCTCACCCTCTCCTCTGAAGAGCTCGCCTTCCGCGACGGGGTCCGCGCCCTCATCCGGCGGACCTTCCCCAGCGGTGAGGCGTACCGGGCCGCGGAGCACGAAGGCCGCTGGCATGCCGCGCTGCTCGACCGCGGCTGGGCCGCCAACAAGTGGCCTGTGGCGTTCGGCGGGCCCGGCTGGACCGCGACCCAGCACTTCATCTGGGAGCGCGAGACCACCGCGGCGGGCCTGCCGGCCCAGGTCGGCGGCATGGGCATGGGGATGCTGGCGCCTATCCTGTTCGCCTACGGCTCGCCCGAGCAGCAGAAGCGTTTCCTGCCCGACATCCTCCACAACCGGGTGCGCTGGTGTCAGGGCTATTCGGAGCCCGGGGCCGGATCGGACCTGGCCTCGCTGCGCACCCGCGCTGTGCTCGAGGACGACCACTACGTGGTGACCGGCGAGAAGATCTGGACGAGCAACGCCCACGAGGCGGACTGGATGTTCTGCCTTACCCGCACCGCCGACGAGCCGAAGCGCCAGGCGGGCATCACCTTCCTCCTGCTGGATATGCGTACGCCCGGTGTGGAGGTGCACCCGCTCGTCTCCATCGACGGGCGCCACATGTTCAACCGAGTGACGTTTGATGCGGTGCGGACCCCGGTCGAGAACCGCATCGGCCGCGAAGGCGAGGGCTGGACGGTCGCCAAGGGCCTGCTGACGCACGAGCGCACGGGCCAGGCCTTCGTCTCCCTCTCCCAGAGCCTTCTGCGCCGGATTCGTGAGGCGGCCGACGCGCTTCCGGGAACGAGAGGCGGCAGCCTGCTGCAGGACCCTGGCTTCGCAAGCCGGCTGAACTGGGCCGAGATAGAACTCGAAGCGCTGGCGATCACGGAGCTCCGCACGCTGTCGGAGGTGGCTGCCGGAGGGGCGCCGGGGAACCAGTCCTCGCTCCTGAAGCTCAAGGGCACGGACATCGTCCAACGCATGACAGAGTTCTTTGTGGAATGCGCCGGCCCCTACACCGCGCCGTGGTTCCCCGAAGTAGCCGGCCTCGCCGGATCGGTCGGACCAGACTGGGCTCAGCCAGAGATGGTCCGCTACCTGGAAGGGCGCGCGGCCAGCATCGCAGGCGGGACCGATGAGGTGCAGCGCAACATCATCGCAAAGCACGTGCTGCGGCTCTGACCCGACCGGTGGCGCCCGCGATGTCACTTGCCGCCCAAACTATTACACGTATCGTCAATAGCGAGCGCGATGCGCGCACGGGTCGAGCCCACGGCGTTGACCGACATCAGAGGGAGCGGCGCCGTGCACGGATCTGAGACCGAGATTCTGCCTCAAAGTCCCGCCGGCGCGGCGTTGGCGCGCCGGGGCGGCCCCACCGTAGGCCACAAGATCTTCTACAGCCTTGGCCAGGCGGCTCAGTCGGGCGGCTTCGACACGGCCGTCGGCTTCGTGTTCTTCTACTACTCCGTAGTGCTCGGCCTGCCCGGCTCCCTGGTGGGGATTGCGCTCTCCGTGGGCCTGGCTTTCGACGCGCTCGTCGATCCGATGATCGGATCGTGGTCGGACAACATCAAGTCGAGGTTGGGCCGCCGGCTGCCCCTGATGCTGGCCGCCATCCCGCTGACCGCCGCCAGCGTGGGCCTGCTTTTCTCCCCGCCTGCCGGCCTCAGCCAAACCGTACTGTTCGCGTGGCTCGCGGTCCTTTCGGTCGCCAGCCGAAGCGCGATCTCGCTGTTCCACGTGCCCTATATGGCGCTCGGGGCGGAGCTCGCCTCGGACTACGCCGAACGAACCAGCGTGGTGGTCTACCGCTCGGTGGCCGGGATCCTCGCGGGGCTCGCGATCACTGCGCTCGGCTTCTCCGTCTTCTTCGCCGACGGCGGGCTGCAGCGGTCCGAGGGCTATCCCGGGTTTGGATGGACCGCTGCGGCGGTCCTCTTCACGTGCATGTCGGCGTGCTGCCTGGGCCTGCGCCGGTACGCGCCGTCCTTGCCGCAACCCGAGCAGATCCCCCAGCGGATGGCCCGGCGCCTTCCCGCCGAGGTGGCGGAGATATTCGCCAACCGCTCGTTCCGCCTGCTCTTCGTATCCGCCGTGATCACCTACGTAGCCCAGGGTGTGAACGCCACTCTGAACAGCCACGCCTTCGTCTTCGTGTGGCGGATAGAGAGCGAAAGCATCCAGTTCATCACCTACGCCTTCGTGGTGGGACTTCTGATCGGCGTGGGGCTCGCCCCCAGGGCCCAGGGCCGCTTGGAGAAGAAGAGCGTGGTGCTGATCGGCCTTTCGCTGCTGATCGCCAACTGGCTGGTGATGCAGGGGTCCTGGCTGCTGGGGATCTACACGCCAGCCGGCCCGGCCGCCCTGGGGCCGATGCAGTTCAACTCGTTCGTTGCCGGGATTGGGCTGGGCTTCGTGAGCGTCGCCTATCCCTCGATGATGGCTGACGCGGCCGACGAACACGAGCACCTGTTCGACCGCCGCCGGGAGGGGCTCTACTTCGCCGGGCTCGGCTTCGCCAACAAGGCGGCGGTGGGGGTCGGCGTCCTGATCGCCGGCGTCGCCCTCGATCTCATTCGCTTCCCGGAGGACATCGGACAGAGGGTGGGCGCCGTGCTGCCGCACGAGGTGAAGGTGGGTCTGGTGCTGATCTGGGGTCCGGCGCCGGCCATAGTCGCGGTCATCTCGATGCTGATATTCTCCTCCTACGCGATCACCCGCTCGCGTCACGCGGATATCGCCGAGGCCCTTCGCCTGAGGCGTGCGGCGCATGGGCGGAACACCTGACCCGCCTCGCTGCGGAGAAGCATTGCCGCCCTTGCTATTGACGGTTATTACAATAACGTAAGATCGCAGACCGAGGGTGAGATGATGGACAGGGCTGAAGCCGTGGCGACCGAGACGCACGATCCCGACCTCGAGCGGCTGCGGGCCTATCTGGAGGCGAACAACGGCATCCGCGGGCTCGAGATCCTGGAGCGGCGGGATGCCCGCCACGCCGTTGAGATCTTCAACCGGGACGGTTTCGTCGTCGTCGCCGACGTGCTGGACAGCGGCCAGGTCGAGTTCCTGGCCAACGGGTGTGCTGAAGTGGCCGGCCAGATCCTCGCCCTCGACGAGGGGCGCAGGGGCAACCGCGGCTCGCACCGCTACTCCTTCGGGGGCTCGAGCCTGACCCGCAGCCAGCTGCACCGGCCGGAATGGCAGATGCTGCTGGATATCCCGGTGGTCACCGAAGTGGTCAGCGGCATCTTCGGGTCGCCGAACTACGTGCTGCGCGCAGCCAGCGGCGATTTCTGCCTACCCGGCGCGGTGGAATACCAGCCTCTGCACTCGGATGTCCGAGATTGGCGCGACGACGCCACGACGCCGTTCAGCGCCTTCCACGACCCGCGCGGGCAGCTGACCATCCGCGACCTCCCCTGCCCCTATGTCTGCGTCAACTTCTTGCCCCAGGACGTCACCCGCCTGAACGGCCCGACCAGGCAGATCCCGGGCACCCAGCACGCCCGAACGCCGATCCCCACCCTCGCGGAAGAGCCGGAATGGATGCGCCTCAGCACCGTCTGTCCCGCCCCGGCCGGGGCGATCATGGTCCGCGACGTCCGCGCTTGGCACGGGGGGACGCCCAATGTCTCCGACGCCATCCGCTCCATCCCGAACCTTGAGTTCTACGCCCCGTGGTTCCGCGAGCCGATCGTTCCGGGCATCAGCTACGACGACTACCGCAAGCTGTCCGAGCACGCTCAGCGCTTGGTTCGTCACTGCGTGGCCGATTCCAGCCAGCCGCTCGTCACCGGCGCGACGCTGCGGGCCCCATGAGCTCGGAACCGGAGAGACCGTTGTGAAGTACCGGCAGCTCGGCCGTTCGGCGCTGAAGGTGAGCGAGCTCTGCCTCGGGACGATGAACTTCGGACCCCAGACCTCCGAACCGGACAGCTTCGCGATCCTCGACGCGGCCGTAGACGCCGGGATCAACTTCATAGACACCGCGAACCAGTACGGCGGCCGGCTGGGCGTCGGGGCGACGGAGACGCTCCTGGGGCGGTGGCTGGCGAAGGATCCGGCGCGGCGGGACCGCCTGGTGCTCGCCACCAAGGTCCACGAGCCTATGTCGGATGACGTCAACGACCGCGGGCTCTCGGCGCGGCACATCCAGGCCGCCTGCGAGGCGAGCCTGCGGCGCCTGGGCGTGGACCACATCGACCTCTACCAGATGCACCACATCGACCGGACCGCCCCGATCGAGGAGATCTGGCAGGCCATGGACCGGCTGATCGCGCAGGGAAAGATCACCTACGTCGGGTCCAGCAACTTCCCGGGATGGGCGATCGCCCGCGCCAACGAGAAGGCCGGCGCCGCGCAGCGCCTGGGCCTAGTCTCGGAACAGAGCCTCTACAACCTGATCGAACGCCGCGCGGAATTGGAGGTGATCCCCGCCTGCCAAGCCTATGGCGTCGGCGTCATCACCTGGAGCCCGCTGGCCGGCGGCCTGCTTGCGGGCCCCGCGAGCGAAGGCGCCGGGCGACGTGCGTCGGAGGACGCGCTGACGTCCGCCGCCGCGCGCGAGGCGCAGCTTGCCCGCTTCCACGCGCTCTGCGACCAGCTGGGGCAATCCCCCAGCGCGGTGGCGCTCGCCTGGCTGCTTCATCAGCCGGGCATCACCGCGACGATCATCGGTCCCCGCAGTCTGCATCAGCTCAGCTCGGTGCTGCACGTCCCCGCCCTCGCACTACTCAAAGAGACCCTGGCGCGCATCGAGGACATCTTCCCGGGCTGCGGGCCGGCGCCGGAGGCCTACGCTTGGTAGCCTTCGCGGCGCGGCGTCGCCGGACGTGACCGCCTGGCGGGCCGGGACGGTCCCGGTGACCGGCGGGTTCCTGGCCTATCACCGCACCGGGGGCGACCTGCCCCCTCTGGTGCTGTCGCACGGGCTCACCGACAACGGGTTGTGCTGGGCGCGCATGGCCTGCGCGCTGGAGGCCGAATTCGACGTGGTGATGCTCGACGCGCGCGGACACGGAGACAGCGCCCGGCCCTCCTCCACGGAGCCGCACGATCCTGTCCGCGACATCACCGAGGCCGTCGAGGCTCTCGGTCTGGTGTCGCCTGTGATGATGGGCCACTCGGTCGGCGCGCGGGCCACCGCCGCCTACGCCAACGCCTGCTCCGCGCGCATCGCCAAGGTGATCCTCGAAGACCCGCCTTTTCTGCCGCTGGCCGATGCCGCAACTTCAGCCGCGCGCGGGCAGAAGTTTCGCGAGGAGGTGGGCCGCCTGCAGGCGATGTCTGAGGCGGAGATCGTGGCGCTGGGCAGATCGAGGCATCCCAACTGGAGCCCCGCAGATTTGCCTGCCTGGGCGGCGGCGAAGCTCCAGGTCGACCCGGAGGCGATGCCCACCTACACCACGGTGTGGCAGGCGGAGATCGACCGGATTTCTGTGCCGACGCTCCTGATCCACGGAGACCCGGAGTTCGGAAGCTTGATCAGCCCGGCGATCGCCGCCGAGGCGATGTCCCTGAACCCCCGCATCGTCGCAGCGCGAGTCGCAGGCGCAGGGCACAACGTGAGGCGCGAGAACTTCGCCCAGTACCTGGCGGCTGTTCAGGAGTTCCTTCGGTCGCCGCAGCATCATGGGTAGCGCCGGCAGCGTTTGCTCTCTTCAGCGCCGGTCGACGCCCTTCACGCCCCTTCCGCATCGCCCCCGCGACCCGAGCGCGACGAGCGCAGCCATGCAGGCTTTCGCCATTCGCCAGAAGTGAACATCGGCTTAGACCCGGGAGCCGAACAAGAGAATAGAAATTGCCGGACGCAACGGCGCCCCTGTACGCCTGTGAGCCAGCGTGAGGCAGGGAAACGCAATGAGAACGAAGATCACCGAACTGTTCGGCATCGAGCACCCGATCATCCAGGGCGGCATGCACATGGTCGGCTATGCCGAAATGGCGGCGGCGGTTTCCAACGCCGGCGGACTCGGCATCATCACCGGGCTCACCCAGGGTACGCCGGAGAACCTCGCCAAGGAGATCGCCCGCTGTCGGGAGATGACCAACAAGCCGTTCGGCGTGAACCTGACCTTCCTGCCGGCTGTGACGCCCCCAGACTATCCCGGCTTCGTCGAGGCGATCATCAGGGGCGGGGTCAAGTTCGTCGAAACCGCCGGCAACAATCCGCAGAAGTGGCTGCCGGCGTTGAAGGAGAACGGGATTAAGGTGATCCACAAGTGCACCTCGGTGCGGCACTCCCTGAAGGCGGAGGCGATCGGCTGCGACGCCGTCAGCGTGGATGGCTTCGAGTGCGGCGGCCACCCCGGCGAGGACGACGTCGGCAACTGGGTGCTGCTGCCCCGCGCGGCTGAGGAGCTGAAGATCCCCTTCGTGGCGTCCGGCGGCTGCGCGACAGGCAGCCAGCTGGTGGCAGCGCTGGCGATGGGCGCCGAAGGCATGAACATGGGCACCCGCTTCATCGCCACGAAGGAGGCGCCCGTCCATGAGAACGTGAAGCAGGCGATCCTCGCCGCGAACGAACTCGACACCCGGCTGATCATGCGCCCGCTGCGAAACACCGAGCGCGTGCTGACCAACGCCGGGGTGGAGCGCCTCCTCGAGAAGGAACGCAATCTCGGCGAGAAGATCACCTTCGCCGACATCGCCCCTGAGGTCGCCGGCGTCTACCCGGCGATCATGAAGGAGGGGAAGATGGATGCCGGCGGCTGGAGCTGCGGGATGGTCGTGGGGCTAATCCACGACGTCCCCACGGTGGCGGAACTGATCGACCGCATTATGAGCGAGGCGAACGCGATAATCCGTGGACGCCTGGACCGATTTGCCAACGCCGACGGGGCGCCTGCTCGGACGACTGCAGGGGTCTAGCCGGCAGTCGTCACGTCAGCATCGCGCCACAAGCGGACATCGGCATCCCGCCGGAATGCAGACATCGACGCGCGATCTGGCAGGACTCAAACGGTGAAGATGTTGGCTGCGCCTTCCCGGCAATGGGACACCGACGGCGGGACCTTTAGACGAGACCGTTGGAAGGCCAGTGAGGGGCCAAGGCCCTTCAGGTGGTGCGGAGGCAGTCCGGAGAGGCGGGGGATCATGGCGGAGAGGACTTGGCGACATAGTCCACTCGATCGTGAGCTAGTCGACCCGATTTTTCCGTGACCGTTTCGTTTCCGGCGAAGCTCACGTAACACCTCAACGACCTGCGGCGCGAGCGGCACCAAGTGAGGGCGGCGCATCTTCATCCGCTCGGCCGGTATGCGCCACAGAGGCTCGCGGCCCTCGAGATTCTCGAACTCGGACCAGCGAGCGAAGCGGATCTCGGCGGTGCGGACGAAGGTGTAGAGGACGAGCATGAGAGCCAGCTTGGTCGTCACCTCGCCATCGTACGCTTCAAGGCCGCGCAGGAATTCGGGGAGATCATCGCGTCGGATGGCGGCGCGATGCTTCGGCGGCGGAGCAGGCTTGAGGGCCCCGCGGAGATCGGCGGTCGGATCCCGCGCGCAGCGGGAGGTCGCAACGCCGTAGCGAAGGATGGCGCTCGCCATCTGCATGATGCGGCGGGCCAACTGGATGGCGTCCCGCCGCTCGCCGGCGGATGACGTCGAGCACCTCGATCGGCTCGATCGAGGCGATCGGACGATCCCCAAGGTACGGCAGCAGGTCCTCATCTAGCCGGGCGCGGAACCTATCGGCATAGGACTTCACCCACCTTCCCTTCTGGGTCTCAAACCACTCCTCGGCGACGGCTCGAAGGTGTGGCCGGCGGCGATCCGCGCCTTGCGCTTCTCGGCGTTTCGCGCCTCGGCCGGGTCGACGCCGTTCTCCAGCAGCTCGCGCGCAGCGTCTCTTGTGCGGCGGGCCGCGCCCAGCAGCACGTCGGGATAGGCGCCGAGCGCCAGCACCTTCTGCCTGCCTTGGAAGCGATAGGCCAGCCGCCAAAGCTTCGACCCGCCGGGCGTCACGAGCACGTGCAGACCGGCCGAGTCGCTGATTTTGCACGGCTTCTCCGCCGGCCTTAGGGCTCGCAGCTGACGTCGGAGAGAGGCACTTGTTGGTAAACTAAGCTCTGTTGGTACGACCCTCGAATTCGTACCAACAGAATGCGTGATGTCGACGGCGTGCGGCGGCGCTTGCTGGACGGAAAGCGGCTTCACTAGGGCGATCACACCTGCAACCGTGGACCTCAGCGGACACCCCTGGAGCTGCGCTGGTGGGCCCGGCAGGACTCGAACCTGCAACCAGACCGTTATGAGCGGCCGGCTCTAACCATTGAGCTACAGGCCCGTAGCTGCGGTGCGGGTGCGGTAGCACGAAGGGCGGCGGGCTTGGAAGGCGGCTGAACGGGAGCTGCCCTGTGGCCGACAGGCTCTGTTCAGGTCAAGCTTGGCAAGGTGCGGCGCATGTTCGCCCGCCCCTCGAAGGACCCGACCCCCATGAAAACTCTCGCCCGCGCCGGCGTTCTCGGCCTGGCCATGCTGACGACATCCGCCTTGGCCGCGCCCGCAGCCTTCGCCCAGGCTCCGCCCCCGGCGGCGGAATCGATGTTTCGGGCCACCACCTTGAACCTCTCGGCCCACGGCGAGACCAAGATCGCCCCGGACATGGCCACCATCTCGCTGGGCGTGATGACCGAGGCGCCGACGGCCCAGGCCGCGATGCAGGCCAACGCCAACCAGATGAGCCGGGTGATCACGGCGCTCAAGCGCGCCGGCCTCGACGACCGCGACATCCAAACCTCACAGCTGAACCTGTCGCCCCAGTACCGCTACGAGCAGAACCGGCCGCCGCAGCTGACGGGCTACCAGGCCTCGAACCAGGTCACCGTCACGGTGCGCGAGCTGAACCGGCTGGGCCAGGTGGTCGATGCGACGGTGAACTCCGGCGCCAATCAGGTGCACGGCGTCAGCTTCGGCCTGAACGATCCCACCGAGGCCGAGAACGCCGCCCGCCGCGCGGCCGTGAAGGCGCTGGAGCAGAAGGCGGCGCTCTACGCCGACGCCACCGGCCACCGGATCGTGCGGCTGGTGTCGCTCAGCGAGGGCGGCGGCTACGCCATGCCCCCGCCGATGCCGATGCTGCAGATGGCTCGGGCCGAGTCGATGGACGCTTCCACCAAGATCGCGCCGGGCGAGCTGAAGGTGCGGATCGACGTCAGCGGTCTCTACGAGGTCGCCCGCTAGACAGGTGCGCCGCGGCCCCGGGGGCCGCGGCCCATGCGGGCATTTAGTTGCAAATTATTCGCAAGAGCACTTGCGGCTTGCGATATATCTGAATACATCGGGCAAGTAGATGACGGAGCCCCCGATGCCCGACGCGAGCCTAGCGCAGGCGGACCTGCCGCCCCCCTTCCCGCATATGGATCCCGAGCTGTTCCGGCGCCGGTTCGGCCGGGCCTGGAGCTTCGAGGTGGTGGAGGCCTTCGATGTCGGCGCGCGCCTGCGCCGGGTGGTCTACACGGCCCCGGATCTCGATCAGTTCGACCACAAGCCGGGGCAGGAGGTCATCCTGATGATCCCCGCCAGGGACGGCCACGATCGGCGCCACTACACCATCCGCAGCCTGGACAAGGCCGCCCGGCGGATCGCCATCGACTACGTGCTGCATGGCGATGCGCCCGGCGCGCGCCACTGCCGCTCGGCCAAGGCGGGCGAGCGGCTGACGGTGCTGGGGCCGCGCGGGCGGCACGTGCTGAAGGACTGCGCCGACTGGCGGCTGTTCGTCGGCGACGAGACCGCCCAGCCGGCGATCTTCGCCATGCTGGAGGCCCTGCCGGCCGGGGCCCGGGCTGACGTCTTCCTGGAGGTTGTGACCGACGCCGACCGCCAGCCGCTGGAGAGCCAGGGCGAGGTCAATCTCGTCTGGCTTCCGCGCGATGCGCCGGCCGGCCAGAGCCAGGTTTTGCTTCGCGCGGTCGAGGGCTACGAGCTCTCCGCCGGCGAGGGCCACGTCTACACCCTGGGCGAGACGTCGATCATCCGCAGGGTTCGCCAGCACCTGATCGGCCGCGGCGTGCCGAAAGCCAACGTGCATGCGGAGGGCTATTGGCGTCCGGGCCGCATCGGCGGCCACGAGCACGTGGACGACTAGCCCGGAGGCGAGGCCGCGGGCGCGTCCGGCGCGCCGACCCCGGCTTTCCGGAAGGCCGCCTGCAGCTTGTCGTCGATGACAATCCCCGGCGGCGTATTCGGCCCTTCCATGACCGCCGCATAGGCGTAGGGCGCGCCCTGGATCGGGCCCCAGGCCCAGGCCACCCGGCGGCCGGGGCTCGCCGAGGCGCAGCTGGCGGTCTCGGCCTTGTCGGCCCGCGCCGCGGCGTCGAGCAGGTCGCCGGCCGTTCGCACCGCCCCGGCGGCGCAGTCCGGCAGCTTGCGCCCGCACACCGCGTGGGTCCCGAAGCGGTAGACCTGGCCGCCGCCCGCCTCGGCGATCAGCACGCAGGTGCCGGGATCGCCGACCGCCTGGCTGACCGCGGTGTCGAGCATGGCCTTGTCGACGCCTTCCGGCGCCTTCGGCCCGCAGCCCGCCAGCGCGAGGAGAATGAGAAGGAGTAGGGAAAGCCGCGCGGTCACGCGGCCTTCTTCACCTCGTTGCCGTCGTCGAGCAAGACAACAGTCGGTGCGTAGTTGCGCGCCTCTTCGGAGGGCATCTGGCAGTAGGTGACCACGATCACCTTGTCGCCCTTCTGCACCAGCCGGGCGGCCGCGCCGTTGACGCCGATCACCTTGGAGCCGCGCGGCGCCTCGATGGCGTAGGTGGTGAACCTGGCGCCGGTGGTGATGTTGAGCACATCCACCTGCTCGTGCGGGAAGATCCCGGCCTGGTCGAGCAGGTCCTTGTCGATG
>NZ_DATAGM010000275.1:0-2470 GCF_036263695.1 Phenylobacterium sp. | reverse complement strand
CCGGCCATGTAGCCCTCGGCGAAGCCGATGTCGCCGGCCGTCAGCACCCGGCGCATGAAGGCGAAATCGCGCACGACGATCCGCGCCTCCGGGCCGGGTTTGGAGCCCTCCATCCGCAGTTCGCGGCCCGAGGGCAGCTCGAAAATCAGGGTTCCGGCGATCCAGTTGGCCGCCATCAGCCGCACGGCCGTACGGAAGGCCGCCGGCGCGTCTTTCAGTTCCGGCAAACGGTTGAGAGCGCCGCTTCGCGCGGTGAGCGAGATCGGGGCGCCATCCTGGACAAGGGTCATGGTCGCATCCTTCGGTCCATCTTCACCATAACACCGGTTGCCCAGAGCGCCGAATCAGGGTCACGGCGCCGGGGTCCGAGGCGACGAGGCCGCGGCGTCCCAGCCGCTTGTGGACAAGGCTCGCCTGCGCCACTTAAGCGGCGGCCCGCCAAGGAGGACTTGCAGCGTGACCCAGCCGAACGCCGTCATCGAGATCAAAGCGCCCAGCGGCCCGGCCGTTCGCATCGGCAACGCCGAGCGCCTGTCCCTCATTGCGGGGCCCTGCCAGATGGAGAGCCGGGCGCACGCCCTGGAGACGGCTCACGCGCTCAAGGAGACCGCCGACCGCCTTGGGATCGGGCTGATCTACAAGACCTCCTTCGACAAGGCGAACCGCACCTCCGCCAACGCGGCGCGGGGGATGGGCTTGGAAGCAGCGCTGCCGGTGTTCGCCGAAATCCGCGAATCCGTGGGGCTGCCGACCCTCACCGACGTTCACGAAGCGTCGCAGTGCGCCGAGGTGGCCCAGGCCGTCGATGTGCTGCAGATTCCGGCCTTCCTCTGTCGCCAGACGGACCTGCTGATCGCCGCGGCGCGCACGGGCCGGACGATCAACGTCAAGAAGGGTCAGTTCCTCGCCCCCTGGGACATGAAGAACGTGATCGCCAAGGTCACGGGCGAGGGAAATCCCAACGCTATGGCGACCGAGCGGGGGGTCAGCTTCGGCTACAACACCCTGGTCTCCGATATGCGTGCGCTGCCGATCCTGGCGCAGATCGGCTGTCCGGTCGTGTTCGACGCCACCCACTCGGTGCAGCAGCCGGGCGGACAGGGGACCAGCAGCGGCGGCCAGCGCGAGTTCGTGCCCGTGCTGGCCCGTGCCGCCGTGGCCGTCGGCGTGGCGGCGGTGTTCATGGAGACCCACCCGGATCCGGACGCGGCGCCCTCGGACGGGCCGAACATGGTGCCGCTGAAGGACTTCGAACCGCTGGTCCGCGAGCTCCTGGACTACGACGCCCTCACCAAGCGCCGGGCCGCCGCCGCTTGACCCGCGCAGGCGCAGGACGCAGAGGCTAGCCATGGATCTTACGGCCCTACAGCAGCTGCTCGCGGCCCTGCCGACGGGCCGGGTCGCCTGCGTCGGCGACCTGATGGTCGACCGCTTCGTCTATGGAGAGGTCAGCCGGGTGTCGCCCGAGGCCCCGATCCCGGTGCTGGCCCGCACCCGCGAGCTGGTGATGCTGGGCGCCGCCGGCAACGTCGCCCGCAACGTCTCGGCGCTGGGCGGCTCGGTGGCCCTGGTCGGCCTGATCGGCGGCGACCCGGAGGGTCACGAGGCCCTGCGGCTGATCGGCGAGGAGGAGGGGATCGAGGGCTTCCTGGTTACCGACTCATCGCGGCCCACCACGCTGAAGACCCGCTTCGTCTCGGGCGGCCAGCAGCTGCTGCGGGTCGACCTGGAGGAGAGCCGGGCTGTGGACGGCGACTGCGAGCAGCGGCTGGTGCGGACCATCCGCGACGTCGCCGCCGGCGTCGGCGTGATCCTGGTCTCGGACTACGGCAAGGGGGTTGTGACCCCGGCGGTGATCGCCGCCTGCCGGGAAGCGGCCAATGACGGCGCACGGGTGATCGTCGACTCGAAGGCGCGCAGCTTCGCCCGTTATGGGGCGGTGGATATCATCAAGCCGAACGCCGCCGAGCTGGCGTACGCCACCGACATGCCGACCTCCACGGACGAGGAGCTGGAAGCGGCCCTGAAGCGGGCGCTGGAGCTGTGCGAGGCGCGCTCCGTGCTTGTCACCCGGGCCGCCAAAGGAATGTCCTTGGCCGTCCGCGGCGAGCCGGTCCGCCACTTCCACGGCACGCCGAAGGCCGTGTTCGACGCCTCGGGCGCGGGAGACACCGCCATCGCGGCCCTCGGGCTGGCGCTGGCGGCGGGCGCCTCCATCGAGGCGGCGATCGAGATCGGCATCCTGGCGTCGGGCGTCGCGGTCGGAAAGGTGGGCACGGCCACCGTCTCCCCGGACGAGCTGATGGAGGCCGCGCTCTCGGCCCACCTCGCTCCGGCCGAGGCCAAGATCGCCACCCCGCAACGGATGGCCGACGAGGTCGCCCGCTGGCGGGCCAAGGGCCTGCGTGTCGGCTTCACCAACGGCTGCTTCGACGTGCTCCACCGCGGCCACGTGGCCTATCTCAACCAG
>NZ_DATAGM010000274.1:0-6300 GCF_036263695.1 Phenylobacterium sp. | reverse complement strand
TCGAGCATCTGGTCGGCCTCGTCGAGGACGAAGATCTCGGTCGCGCCCACGTTGATGGACTTCTGCTCCATGTGGTCGAGCAGGCGGCCCGGGGTGGCGACGAGCACGTCGACGCCGCCGGCGAGGGCCCGCATCTGGCCGCCGTACTTCACGCCGCCGAACACGACCGCGACGGTGAGGCCCAGGTGACGGCCGTAGGTCTTGAAGCTGTCGCCGATCTGGGTGGCGAGCTCGCGGGTCGGCGAGAGCACCAGCACCCGGCAGCTGCGCCGCGGGGCCGGCTTGCGGTCGTCGGCCAGCCTTTGGAGGATGGGAAGGGCGAAGGCGGCGGTCTTGCCGGTGCCGGTCTGGGCGATGCCCAGCAGGTCACGGCCCGAGAGCACGCCCGGAATGGCTTTCGCCTGGATCGGGGTCGGCGTTTCGTAGCCTTCTTCGGCCAGAGCCTTGAGAAGCGGCTTCGAGAGGCCGAGGTCGGTGAATTGAGTCAAAGTCTTTGCGTCTTTCACGTTGCGCAAAGGGCGGGCTCACGGCTTTGCCGTGGCTCGCTGTTGCGCGGTCTTGTTGGGAAGCGCCCCGCGTGGCCGGGCGATCGATGATCGTTCTGGGCGCTACGACAGGCTGGACCCGAGTGTGGGTCCCTCACGCGACTGGAGCGCCAATAGCGCCGGATCAAGGGCGCGAGGCCTACATCGGGGTCAGAGCGGTTAAAGTCAAGTAAAGGGGGCTATTGCGCCGCAGGGGGCGGGGTGGCCGCCGCGGCCGCGGTTCGAGTGTCCACGCCGGCCGCCTATGCCGTCGCCGTCCGACCGCCTATTGCCCAGGGAGCGGTTCATGGCATACAGGACGCTACGCGTCAGGCGCGCGTCCGGTCCGCGGAAAGGGCTTCAAGCCCGCTTCTGTACTGTGCGTATCACCCGCCCTTCTTTCGGCCCGGCATGCGGACATCGGGCTCCTTGAAAGGAGGACGATCATGCCCAGCGCACTTCCCCCCAATCCCGATCTTCGCCGCCTTCGCGACCTGGCGCGGGCTCTCCAGCGGAATTGCCGATCGGGCGAGCCGTCATCGCAACGTCGGCTCCTGTCGGTGTTTCCTGACGCCGATCCGGCGACAGTGGCCCTCTCCAAAACCCTGGCGGTGGTGGCGAGGGAGCATGGGTACGCCAGCTGGCCAAAGTTGAAAGCCGAGGTCGAGGCAAGGCGAGCCTCGCAGGCTGACGACCGGGCCCGCCGCAGGACGATCTACGAAGGCAAGGCCAAGATCCTCTACGAGGGGCCGGAGCCCGGCACGTTGATCCAGCACTTCAAGGACGACACGACCGCCTTCGACGCTGAGAAGCGGGCGGTGCTGGAGGGCAAGGGCGTCATCAACAGCCGCATCAGCGAGTTCGTCATGAGGCGGCTGAACGCGGTCGGGGTGCAGAACCACTTCATCGAGCGGCTCAGTCCGACCGAGCAGCTGATCAGGGAAGTGGAGATCATTCCGCTGGAGGTGGTCTGCCGCAACATCGCCGCGGGCTCGCTCTCGCAGCGCTTCGGCCTGCCGGAGGGCCAGCCGTTGCCGCGCGCCCTCATCGAGTTCTACTTGAAGGATGACAGGCTGCACGACCCGATGGTGGCCGAGGAGCACATCGCCGCGTTTGACTGGGCCTCGCCCCAGGAGATCGCCGACATCCGGGCCGTGACGCTCAAGGTGAACGACGAGCTCCGCGGGGTGTTCGGGGCGGTCGGCATCACCCTGGTGGACTTCAAGCTGGAGTTCGGGCGCGTGCGGGAAGGCGACGTCTCGCGCATCATTCTCGCCGATGAGATCAGCCCCGACAGCTGCCGGCTCTGGGACAGCGCCTCCCGCAAGAAGCTCGACAAGGACCGCTTCCGCCGCGACCTCGGCGATGTGGTCGAGAGCTACACTGAGGTGGCCCGCCGGCTGGGGGTCATGTAGCCGTTCGTCCCTGAAGGACATCTGCAGGGTTGGCTCGTCGTGGCGCGGATCCGCACCAGTCCGCGAGCTGGTTCTGGCGTGCCGGTGAGCGCTCAGGCGCGGGCTCTAAGGACCTCCAACCCCTCAGAGGGCGTGGAAGCGCCATTCGTTAATGGCGCTTCCAGCAGGCATGTCAGCCCTTCCTCACGCCAGGTCAGCGTCGTCGTCCCGCCGATCGCTCCACGCAGCGCGCGCTCGAGGACCGTGGTCCCGAAGCCGAGTTGGGCGGGCCGGCGCACTGGAGGTCCGCCGGCCTCCTCCCAGACCAACCTCAGCACCCCGCCGTGAGCGGTCCAAGACACCTTCACCCGCCCGCTCGAGCCCGCAAGCGCGCCGTGCTTCACGGCGTTGGTGGTGAGCTCGTGCACCGCCATGGCGAGGCCTTGGGCGAGCGCGGGATTGAGCGGCAGGCTCGGCCCTTGGATCTCGACGCGCTGGAGATCGCCCAGCACGAAGGCGCGCACCTCTTCCTCGACGAGCTGACGCAGGTCGGCGCCGTTCCACCGCGATGCGGCCAGGAGCTGGTGGGCGCGGGCGAGGGCATCCACTCGCCCGAGCACGATGGACCTCAGGGTGTCGGCGTCGTCCGCCCGGCTGAGCCTCACGGCGCCCTGGATCACCGACATAAGGTTGTTCGCGCGATGGTCGACCTCGCGCATGAGCAGCTCGAGCCGTTCCTCCGCGGCCTTGCGCTCGGACACGTCGCGATAGAAGACCGCCAGGCCCTGATCGGTCGGATAAGCCCGGGTCTCGAACCAGAGCGAGCGCCCATCGACGAAGTGGTAGCTGTGTTCCAGCTCTGCGGGGCGCGCGGTCTCCATCGCCTTGCGAAGCATCGCGCCGAGAGCCGAGTCCTCAGTGCCGGGCCAGAGCTCCCAGTGCGTCCGTCCGAGGATTGCGCTTCGCTCGCGTCCGTCGAGCCTCAGCCCCTCCGGGTTGATGGCCGTGACGCGGTACCGGCGGTCCAGCAGGATGAACCCCTCGGCCATGCTCTGGAGGACGCGCGCCATCTGGCTTTCAGCTGAGGCGCGGGTGAGCGCCGACCAGGTCCTTTCGGCGACCTGAAGCACCAGATCGCGATCGGCGGCTGTCCAGCGTCTTGGGCGGCCATCGTGAACATACATCGCGGCGATCATCCGCCCGCCCTTGATCAGGCTCGCCGTCAGGACGGAGCGCATCTGGAGCGCCGCGAACGCGGCTCGCGCCTCAGGCGAGTCGAAGCGCGGATCGGTGGTGACATCGTCGATCGACAGGGGCTCGCCGGCCTTCAGAGCGTTCCAGATCTCGGGGCCGAACGCGGCGAGGTCGTGGGTGCCGTTGTGATGGGGGATCGTCCCATCGGTCCAGTTGTTGGCGGTGGTGAAATAGCGCGCCTCGAAATCCACCTCGCCGTAACCGACCCGGCCGGCCTGAAGCTCTTCGCCCACCGCCCGCTGCGCCGTCGCGATGATGGCCGCCGGCTCCGAGAGATCCATCAGCTCGCGCTCGAGCTTCAGCCAGAAGGCCTGTGTCCGATTCGCCGCGACCTCCCGCGTCGTCTCCCGCAAGGGGCAGAAGATGCCCAGCACCCGCTGCTGCTCGTCCCGAACGGGCGTGTAGGAGAAGGCGAAGTGCGCCTCTTCCGGATACCCGTTGCGGTGAAGGACAAGCCGGATGTCCGGCATGTGGATCGGCTCGCCGGCGAAGGCGCGCGACATGATCGGGGCCAGATCGTCGGCGAGCTCCGGCCAGACCTCGAAGAAGGGCCGCCCCAAGGCGCCTGGGTGACGGGCGCCGAGGATCGGCGCGTAACCGTCGTTGTAGATCATCGTCCGCTCGGGACCCCAGAGCACCAGCATCGGCTGGTCGGCGTCGAGCATCACGTCCACCAGCGTCTTGAGCGCCGAGGGCCACCCGGGTTGCGGTCCCAGGGGTGAGTCCTGCCAGGCGTGTGCGTAGACAGCCTGGCGCATACGGGACTGGAAGGCGAAGGGCGCGCGATCGGCGGACACGAGCATCTTGCGTAAACGCCGCAGCGGGCGGTGAGGCTAAGGGCCTGTTCCTCCATGAGATATATTGCAAAGGCAAGCGCGGTTTCACGCCATCGACCGCCTGGGATCAGCGACCCTCGGACGGATCTGCGCGCCGGCCCCGAGGACCGCGAGAAGGAGATTCCGGCTGCCAAGCCGCGGGCAAGGCCGTAGGAAGGCGCCATGTCGGAAAAGCCGATCCTCCTCGTCGCCGCCTGCGCCCTCGTCGACGCTGACGGGCGGGTGCTGCTGTGCCAGCGGCCGGAGGGCAAGCAGCTGGCGGGGCTGTGGGAATTCCCCGGCGGCAAGGTGGAGGCGGGCGAGACGCCGGAGGCCTGCCTGATCCGCGAACTGAACGAGGAGCTGGGGATCACCGTCGCCCACGCCTGCCTCGCCCCGTTCGTCTTCGCGAGCCACGAGTACGAGAGCTTCCACCTCCTGATGCCGCTCTACCTGTGCCGGCGCTGGGAGGGGCAGGTGACCCGCCATGAGCACGCGGGCCTGGCCTGGGTTAAGCCGACGAAGATGGGCGACTACCCCATGCCGGCGGCTGACGCGCCCCTCGTCGCCTGGCTCCGCGACCTGTTGTGAAGGCCTGGCTGGCGGCCTTCCGCAGCGCCGAGGCGCTGCCGGAGCAGTTCGACGAGATGGTCGAGCGGCTGCACCGGCCGCTGGTGGAGAGGATCGCTGCGGAGGCCCGCGCGGCGGGCCGGTGCTGGATCGTCGGCGTCTGCGGGACCCAGGCGAGCGGCAAGTCCACCCTCTGCGCCGTCGTGGCCCGCTTGCTGGAAGAGGAGGGGCTGAGGGCCGCGGTGATCTCGATCGACGACCTCTACCTGACCCGCGAGGAACGGGAGGCGCTGGCGCGCGAGGTCCACCCGCTGCTGATCACCAGGGGTGTCCCCGGCACTCACGACGTGGACCTCGGGCTGCGGCTGTTCGACGAGCTGGCCCGGGCCGGGAGCGTGCGCCTGCCGCGGTTCGAGAAGGCCCGCGATACGCGCAGGCCCACGCAGGATTGGGACTCCTATGAGGCTCCGGCCGATGTGGTGCTGTTCGAAGGCTGGTGCGTCGGCGCTCGGCCGCAGGACGAGGCGGCGCTGGCGCAGCCGGTCAACGCCCTGGAGCGGGACGAGGACCCGGACGGCGCCTGGCGCGCTTACGCCAACACACAGCTCGCCGGACCCTACCAGGCGCTGTTCGGCCGCCTCGACCGGCTGGTGATGCTGCAGGCTCCCGGCTTCGAGACAGTGTTGGACTGGCGGCGCGAGCAGGAGGCCAAGCTCCGCGCCCGGCTCGCGGCCCAGGGCGGCGACCTCTCCCGCACGATGGACGAGGCGGCCCTCGTCCGCTTCATCGCCCACTACGAGCGGCTGACCCGCCACATCCTTTCCGAGATGCCGGCTCGGGCGGACGTGCTGGCGAGGCTCGGGCCGGCGCGGGAACTGCTGAACCTGCGCATTTGAGCGCGGCAGGCTGTGGCGGGCGTGATTTGAGTGCGGCTGGCGGGCCGGCCTGCGCCGCCGCCGTTCCGCTACCGCCTCCGGCGTGAGGCTCAGGGCCCGCTGGCCGGCTCGGCCGCCGGCGCCCGGGCCGGCGACGCGGGCAGGGCGCCGGGTTGGCTCACCGACCCAGCGGCCGGGGCGGGTGCGACGGCGGGGGCAGGGGCCATCGGGTCGGTGTCGGGGCTCGTGGCGAGGAAGCCCGGCAGGTAGAGGGCCATGGTGAAGGCGATGAAGGCCGCCGCCAGCGCCCAGGCGATCCAGATGAACAGCTTCTCGCCCATGCTGGCGCGCGCGGAATATTCGCCGTGGTCGTGCAGCTCGTGGTGGACGCCCGGCTCGTCGCGGATCCCGGAATGCGGGGCGGTGGAGTCCAGAGACATTGCGATCCCTCGTGGTGGTTCGCCTTTCTGAACAGCCCGGCGGCGCAGGCGTTCCCCTGCGCCTCAGTCCGCCTTCGGCAGCTTGTGCTCGACCGTGTTGAGGGCGTCGGCGAGGCGGGCCTTCGCGGAGCCGGGCTTCAGCGGCTGCTGCTGGCTGCCGTGCGGGGCCCAGCCGGTGAGGGTGAGGATCTCGAAGGTGGCGTCCACCTTGCCGTCCGGGCCGGAGAACCGCTCGGCGTAGATCTCGCAGGTGCGGGCGATCAGGGCGCGGGTGAGGGGGCGCGGGTGGCGGTCGGCCAGCACATTTGTCTCGCCCATCTGGCGCAGGTCCGCGAGCAGCCTCAGGGGGTGAGAATAACGGACGGTCACCCGGTCGACGTCCGCCACCGGCAGGGCGAAGCCGGCCCGCTGCAGCAGGCCCGCGGCGT